>NZ_JBNHFK010000025.1:0-211 GCF_059090185.1 Arthrobacter sp. MDT1-49-2 | reverse complement strand
TTCCCAATGTAGAGGGTGTTGTGATCATGCTGCTTGCGTCCACTATGTGGTTCCCGGACAACAACCCGGTACGGGTTGTTACCTCCAGGAACACAATATTTGAATACGTCACTACGCCCCATTTTGGGGGTTGTTCGTGACCCGTGGTTTTCCCCCCGTACACTCCTGGTTATGCCGGCGTGTGTGTGGTGCGGGTAGAAGGGTTACGGCG
>NZ_JBNHFK010000024.1:0-265 GCF_059090185.1 Arthrobacter sp. MDT1-49-2 | reverse complement strand
CGACCTGGTATTCCACGCCGGTTGTGGCGGGGATGGTGTAGGTGTCGTTGGCGGTGCCGTTCTTATCGGTGAAGATGACCGGTGCCGGGGTGGCCGGGGAGATGTTGCCGGTGACGGTGACGGTGACGGTGGCAAGTGTCTGGAAGGAAGTGGAATTGTTGCCGAGGGTGTCTGAGAGGGGGTAGAGAGTGACTTCCCATTCGCCTGGAGCGGACCCCGGGGGGATGGTTACCGATTTTTCCCAGGTGCCGTCTTTAGCGGTGCC
>NZ_JBNHFK010000023.1:0-328 GCF_059090185.1 Arthrobacter sp. MDT1-49-2 | reverse complement strand
CCGTAAAGGTACGCGCCGTTATCGCTCTCAAGGCCGAACACCGGCTGGAACTGCTGCTGGACATAGCGGGCCTGGCCCGTTCAACGTTCTTCTATCATCAGGCCCGCTTCCAGGACCCTGATCCGCAGGCAGAGATTAAGGCTGCGGTCAGTGAGATTTTCGAGAAGAACCAAGCCCGTTACGGGCACCGCCGTATCCATACTGAGCTGCTCAAGCACGGGTGGACCGTGGCGAAAAAGACCGTGTTGAAGCTGATGCGCTCACTGCGGCTGGTCTGCAAGGTGCGGCGCAGGAAGCGCTACGCTTCCTACCGCGGTGAACAGGGCGT
>NZ_JBNHFK010000022.1:0-417 GCF_059090185.1 Arthrobacter sp. MDT1-49-2 | reverse complement strand
AATTTTCCTTGGCCCCGGCATTGTGTCTGTAAAACATTTACGGAGAGTTTGATCCTGGCTCAGGATGAACGCTGGCGGCGTGCTTAACACATGCAAGTCGAACGATGACTTCTGTGCTTGCACAGAATGATTAGTGGCGAACGGGTGAGTAACACGTGAGTAACCTGCCCTTGACTTCGGGATAAGCCTGGGAAACCGGGTCTAATACCGGATACGACCTCCTGGCGCATGCCATGGGGGTGGAAAGCTTTATGCGGTTTTGGATGGACTCGCGGCCTATCAGCTTGTTGGTTGGGGTAATGGCCCACCAAGGCGACGACGGGTAGCCGGCCTGAGAGGGTGACCGGCCACACTGGGACTGAGACACGGCCCAGACTCCTACGGGAGGCAGCAGTGGGGAATATTGCACAATGGGCG
>NZ_JBNHFK010000021.1:0-1082 GCF_059090185.1 Arthrobacter sp. MDT1-49-2 | reverse complement strand
TGTAACTCTTACGGACGTTGTGAACGCGTTCGATAGGTGAGAGGCCCCCGATCCCGGTATGGGCTCGGTGATGATTGTAGTGATGAAGCCAGGCATCGTAATCAGCGATCCTGGCTTCTTCGCTCTTGTAAGGTCTCGCATACGCCCATTCGGTGGCCAGGGTGCGGTTGAACCGTTCCACCTTTCCGTTGGTCTGCGGCCGGTAGGGCCGGGTGAATTTGTGCTTGATACCCGGCCCCAGAGCCTGCGCGAAGGCCTGGGAGCGGTAGCAGGAACCGTTGTCCGTGAGCACGCGGAGAACGGTGATCCCGTGGCCTTCGAAGAACTCCCGGGCACGCTGCCAGAAGCCGGCAGCGGTGTCCTTTTTCTCATCCGTGAGGATTTCGGAGTAGGCCAGCCGGGAATGATCATCCACTGCGTGGTGCAGGTAGGCGTAACCGGGCCGGCGGTTGGCTTCGGTGCGGGTCTTGTTCCGGTTCCCCGCTGACCGCCCGATCATCCGGTGCCCGCCGCCTTCGGGGATGCGGCCGAGTTTCTTGATATCCACGTGCACCAGGTCTCCGGGATGCTTGTGTTCGTAGCGGACGGGTTTGGGCCGGCGGACCGGCAGTCCGGTGGCCTGGTCCAGGTGCGAGAGCCGGGGCATGCGGTACCGGCGCAGGACCTTCTCCACGGTGGACCGGGCCAGGTGCAGATGGTGGGCTATGCGGTGCGGTCCCCAGCGGCGGGTGAAGCGCAGCGCGAGGATCCGTCGTTCGGTCCGAGCCGGTGTTTGATGCGGGCAGAACAACGGCCGTGAGGAAAGATCATACATCCCCGCCGGTCCTCGGGCACGGTATCTGTCGGCCCATTTCTTCGCTGTTGCCGGTGAGCAGCTGAAGCGTTCGGCGGCCCGCCGCAGCGGCCATCGGGACTCGACCACGAGTTTTGCCAGGCGCAGTCGTCCGGTTTCGGTCAGGGGTGCGTTAGCGTGGGTCACGAGGGTCTCCGTTGGTCGGATGAGTGTGGTAACCCATATCGAACCGGAGACCCTCGCCTATTTAACTTTTGCCACGCCGTTCACAACCACCGTAAGAGTTACA
>NZ_JBNHFK010000020.1:0-1624 GCF_059090185.1 Arthrobacter sp. MDT1-49-2 | reverse complement strand
GGGTAGCCGGCCTGAGAGGGTGACCGGCCACACTGGGACTGAGACACGGCCCAGACTCCTACGGGAGGCAGCAGTGGGGAATATTGCACAATGGGCGAAAGCCTGATGCAGCGACGCCGCGTGAGGGACGAATGCCTTCGGGTTGTAAACCTCTTTCAGCAGGGAAGAAGCGAAAGTGACGGTACCTGCAGAAGAAGCGCCGGCTAACTACGTGCCAGCAGCCGCGGTAATACGTAGGGCGCAAGCGTTATCCGGAATTATTGGGCGTAAAGAGCTCGTAGGCGGTTTGTCGCGTCTGCTGTGAAAGCCCGGGGCTCAACCCCGGGTCTGCAGTGGGTACGGGCAGACTAGAGTGATGTAGGGGAGACTGGAATTCCTGGTGTAGCGGTGAAATGCGCAGATATCAGGAGGAACACCGATGGCGAAGGCAGGTCTCTGGGCATTAACTGACGCTGAGGAGCGAAAGCATGGGGAGCGAACAGGATTAGATACCCTGGTAGTCCATGCCGTAAACGTTGGGCACTAGGTGTGGGGGACATTCCACGTTTTCCGCGCCGTAGCTAACGCATTAAGTGCCCCGCCTGGGGAGTACGGCCGCAAGGCTAAAACTCAAAGGAATTGACGGGGGCCCGCACAAGCGGCGGAGCATGCGGATTAATTCGATGCAACGCGAAGAACCTTACCAAGGCTTGACATGAACCGGTAAGACCTGGAAACAGGTCCCCCACTTGTGGCCGGTTTACAGGTGGTGCATGGTTGTCGTCAGCTCGTGTCGTGAGATGTTGGGTTAAGTCCCGCAACGAGCGCAACCCTCGTTCTATGTTGCCAGCGCGTTATGGCGGGGACTCATAGGAGACTGCCGGGGTCAACTCGGAGGAAGGTGGGGACGACGTCAAATCATCATGCCCCTTATGTCTTGGGCTTCACGCATGCTACAATGGCCGGTACAAAGGGTTGCGATACTGTGAGGTGGAGCTAATCCCAAAAAGCCGGTCTCAGTTCGGATTGAGGTCTGCAACTCGACCTCATGAAGTTGGAGTCGCTAGTAATCGCAGATCAGCAACGCTGCGGTGAATACGTTCCCGGGCCTTGTACACACCGCCCGTCAAGTCACGAAAGTTGGTAACACCCGAAGCCGGTGGCCTAACCCCTTGCGGGAGGGAGCCGTCGAAGGTGGGACCGGCGATTGGGACTAAGTCGTAACAAGGTAGCCGTACCGGAAGGTGCGGCTGGATCACCTCCTTTCTAAGGAGCACCTCGAAGCGGATGTCCGTCCACAGTGTCGGATGTGTGCTTTGCAGGAGATGCCCATATCGGAGACATTCGTTCTCCGGTGGGTGCTCAAGGGTGGAATATCAATGGATAGGCGCCGGCATGATTGCCTGGCCTGGTGAGTACGTTCCTTCTTCGGGGGGTTCGGGAAAACCGGTCCGGCATGGTTGCGGGCTGACCGTTTGGCACACTGTTGGGTCCTGAGACAACAGGACCGCGTGCACGGGTGCGGGGCTTCCCTTTGGGGGGTTTCCGGTCCGGGGGCGTGGTTGTGGTTTGTTTCTGTTTGTTCCTGCGCAGGCCGGAAGCATCAGGGTTGCCTTCCCCGTTCGGGGGTGGTGCCGGGTGCGGA
>NZ_JBNHFK010000019.1:0-1713 GCF_059090185.1 Arthrobacter sp. MDT1-49-2 | reverse complement strand
GTGTTTTGGGTACGGACGGAGGCCGCGTGGGCTCCGGTGCGGACTCGGACGGCTCCGGCGCGGGCCGTGTTCTGAGTGCGGATGGCTCCGGCGTGGACGTGGTTGGCGGTGGTGCGTGCCGCCATCTGGACCCTTACAGAAGCCGCGCGGGTGGTGCCACGGGCCCATGCAGCGGCGACCTGCGCCCCCTCGCGGAACCAGTCGTAAGCTACGCCGATTCCCATCCAGGCCCAGGCGAAGGCCGCCCGCAAGCCGGTCCAGGCCCAGGCGAAGGCCGCGCCCAGCCCGGCAGCGAACCAGGTGAAGGCCGCGCCCAGCCCGGCAGCGAACCAGGTGAAGGCGGCGCGGGGCCCTCCGGCCGGCCAATCCGGGGGGACCGGCCCGGCGCCCTCTGGAGTGGCTGGCGGTCGGAGCTCTTCCTTATCCGTTGTCTGGAGGTGAAGCGGACGCCTGACCACCGGAGAGCTGTGGTCAGGAGGATTGGGCTGCTGCGGCGCGTGGGGGAGCAGATCATCCTCTGCCGGCGTTTGGGATTTGGGTGCATTAGGGTTCGGAAGCAGTGCGGCCATGGTCATCCTTCACAGCAGAACGGCACCCTCCGGCGAACTTGGTTCTCACCGGGGGAGGACATAACGCTACGCGGGCATGACCGGCGTGTGACCCCTTCAGGCCGCTTCCCGGGGCTGCGGAGGGAAAACTCTCGGCTGCCACACCTTGGCCCCTGTTATTTCGCTTCCGTGACCCGCGCCGTCAGTACGGGTAGGGCGGCGCGGAACGGAAGTACGGCCTGGATTGCGGCAGATAGAGCAGCACTATCCCGGCGATCCCCAGCAGGCTGGAAAGCAGTGCCAGCAGGCCCAGGGGCGAAGAGAAATACGTGCCGGCCGTGGTGACGATGCTGACCAGGGAGAAGGCGGCAAAGACTGTTCCCAAGATGCGGGCCCAGTTCTTCCCACGCCGCACGAGCAGTCCGATCAGGATGTAAAAGCCCAGACCGATCACGGCGATGACTATGCCGAAGGACACGAGGAAGGAATTGACGCTCTGTTCGTCCATTCCGCCGTCCGTGATGGTCTGCTGCTCCTCGGGGGTCAGCACGGACGGAAGGTCGAACGAGGTAATGACGTTGTTGATGAAGCTGAGGACGCCGGCGGCAAGGATGAGCCAGGATCCGATCAGCACCTCGCGGGGTGCCGGACCCTTCGCGGGCCGGGCAGGGGAATACGGCGAAACGTAACCCGATGGCTGGGCGGCCTGATATCCGTAGGGGCCGGAAGCGTATTGGCCATACTGGGGCTCAGGCCGGTTACCTGCGGTGTTTCCGGGACCGTCGGAGCTTCCGCCGGGTCCCGGAGGCGGCACTGGCGGCACCTGCGGATTGTTGTTTCCGGGATCAGGGTTGTTCTCTGGTGTACTCATATCCACCTGCCTGCTGGTCGGTATCGAAGAGGCGGTCCGGTGGGCAAGTGCCGTCGGCACACAGGGCCCGGGCACCCCCGCAGCCAGACTTCCAGCCTAGCGCGGCCGGCCGGCGAGGGTCAGGGCCAGCGGGAAGTTCGCCCCCGGCCCAGGTGTCAAAAGCACACAAACGAAAAACAGCGCAGCCCCGGCCGATGGTGAACTGGTCCCCGAAAGTTGGACTGGCCAAATAAAAGTCTAGGCCGCGAGGGCCTGAGCACGGTATTGCACCGGGCTCAGGCCCTTCAGCTTTGT
>NZ_JBNHFK010000018.1:0-2409 GCF_059090185.1 Arthrobacter sp. MDT1-49-2 | reverse complement strand
AAACGCCCGGTCCCATTCCGAACCCGGAAGCTAAGACCCACAGCGCCGATGGTACTGCATCCGGGAGGATGTGGGAGAGTAGGTCACCGCCGGACAATATTTTGATGGTTGAGGGCCCCGCATGGTTGCGGGGCCCTCACCTGTTTAACCCCGCACATGTCAATATGCATTTCCTGTCTCCGGCCGGCTTAGGCCGATATTCCGGTCCCTTCTGTTCCTTTGCGGAATCCCGGCTGTACTGTGCTCAGCACGCCACTGCGATTACGGCGTTTACTCGCGAGCCGTCTCCAGGAATGGAAGCAGGAAGACCCTTATGAGCCATGTCATGCCATCCCGCCTGAGCCGCCGAGCAGGACACGAGCGGCGCCTCCGGGCAACACTATTTGGCGTCGCAGCCGCTGCTGCGATTCTGCTGGCACCGTTCGCTGCACCGGCGAATGCGTCGTGGGTAGACGCAGATCCCAATGAGCCGGCCCCTGTTGCCGGCGCAGATGCGGAAGTGGTGACTACCGCGCTTGGCCCCGCTCAGAGGGTGCAGGCCTTCGTCGCCAACGATCCCACCCCGCCGGATCCCTTGGCACCGTATCCGGAGGAGAACCCGGCGGGTGTACCCGTGACCGGCCGGTTCGCGGGCATCATCCTCGCTGAGGATGCCGAAGGCGGGATCGGGCAGATGTACTGCATCGACACCGCGGTGGAAACCCAGGTCGGTATCGGCTACGTTCAGGGGGCTTGGGATGAATCCAACGTGGCCAACATCGGTTACGTGAACTACATCCTGAACAATTATTATCCTGCGAACCCCGCCGCGCCGGCGGGCCTGACGGCAAACCAGCAGGCTGCGGCGGTGCAGGGTGCTATCTGGTACTTCACCGACGGATACCTGGTCAACACTTCGGAAACCGTCATTCGACCTGTCGTTGAGGCGATCGTCGCGGACGCCCAGGCGAACGGGCCGCTGTTGGAACCGCCGGCACCGAATGTCACCGTTGACCCGCTGGTTGCCGCGGGTCCGGTGGGAGGCGTGGCCGGCCCCTTTACTGTGGCCGCGGAGGGAGCGGCAGAGGTTACGGTTTCTGTTCCCGTGGGGTACACCATCTTTGCTGACGCTGCGGGGACCGTTCCCATTCCCAGCGGGAGCGTGGTCGCTTCGGGTACCCAGGTCTGGGTGGGCGGCCCGCCGGCATCAACCGCGCCCGGAGTCCTCAGTGCCCGTGCTTCCGTTAGCGTCCAGACGGGCAATGTCTACCTTTACGACGGCGGTGATCCCCTTCGGGATAACGCCCAGCCCCTCATACTCGCAGCAACCACGGTGCTGGAAGCCACCGCGGAGGCGACCGCGGAATTCTTCGTTGCCGGCGATCTGCAGGTCAACAAGGAGTTTGCAGGTGAAGGTGTCGGCAGCCAGGCTGCCATAACGCTGAGTCTGGATTGCGCAGCAGCGGGCGTCTTCATATTCGAGATCCCGGCCGGAACGGCTGCACCTGTGACAGAAACTGTCACCGGCCTGCCGGTCGGCACCGTCTGTTCCGTCACGGAGACCGCGACGGGTTCCACTATGGAGGTGACGGTCACGGCATCCCTCCCGGATCCGGTGACTATCACGGAGGGGGAGAACGTTCTTACGGTGACGAATACGGTGGACTTTAATCCCGGCAGCCTGGTGGTTGCGAAGACAATTAGCGGACTGGGCGCCGGTCTGCAGGATGACGTCACTATCCATGTGCAGTGCGGTGACGGGGTAGTGGATGAGGTGTTTGTCATCCCGGCGGGTACTACGGCAGGTACTTTCAGCCAGGTCTTCGAGGGAATTCCGGCCGGCGTACTGTGCAGCGTGTCTGAACCGAGCTCGGGCGCGAACGAGGACGTTACGGTTGAATCCTCGGGGACCGCGGAGGTGACAATCCTGCCGGGTCAGGCGCAGACGGTTGAGCTGGTGAATGCGTATGCTCCGGTGCCGGTTACTGAGCGGCTCCCGCGTACCGGTGCGGAGGATACGGTTTCGTTGGTGCTGGCTGCCGGCGGTTCGGTGCTGGCTGGATCTTTGATGGTCCTGGGGTCACTGCGGCGGCGACACAGCTGACCCGGTACGCAGTTGATTCGGTGCGCACCTGATTGATAGCGCATGTTGATTGGCTGGAGCCGGTGCCCGCAGGGTGCCGGCTCCAGCCATGTAAGAGCAACCTGGCCGTGCCTGCAGGGGTGGGGGAGAGGGGGTCCGGTGGCCGGCAGCTGCCGAGTTGCACCGGGCACCGAACCTGTGTAAAGTCTTCTAAGTCGCCGAGGCCGGGACGCTGGAAAAGCGCCCGAGCATGGCGGCCAAATCCCTTCAAAAATCAGAGTCCAACTCCCGTGCCCTTCACCGGGCAGGCGGAAAAGACTCCGGTTGATGCTGGGACCGGAACGGCG
>NZ_JBNHFK010000017.1:0-3054 GCF_059090185.1 Arthrobacter sp. MDT1-49-2 | reverse complement strand
GGAGAGTAGGTCACCGCCGGACAAAATTTGATGGTTGAGGGCCCCGCATGGTTGCGGGGCCCTCACCTGTTTAACCCGTGCATCCAACCCCGCCAGGGTCCCGGGCTGCGAGATGCTGCCCCGGCCGAGCTGATGGCGGGGAGGGCTGCCCGGCTACCGGCCGGACAAGCCCGACTACCGGCCGGACAAGCCCGACTACCGGCTGGCTCGCCCGGTCACGGGGCACCGGCCAGGTGCCCGGTTGAAGGCGCCCCTAGGCCGCTCTTCTCAGGGATCTCTTCTATACGTCGCTCTATGCGTCGGTTCCTTCCGGGTGTCCTTCTCTCTCCCCCCCCCCGAGTTCGCCCCGGTGCGGTGACCCACTCGCAGGACTCGGCGGTACCCCTCTCTGCCGCCTAGTGCAAGAGTTCCGGGGGAAATGGCGCTCCATGGATCTAACTGTTGGTCCCTACCCTTACGTCTCGTCGGTCCCGGCTATAGCCTCTCGAACTCGGGGCAAAGCGCCTTCCAAGCAGCGCCTGCGGGGAGATGGAGAGAGGATCCAATTCTTATGAGCCGAAGTACAGCATTCGTGCCGCGCGTGGGGGTATGGGGGAGGACGCGCCGGTGCCTCGGCTATTCGCTTGGCCTCCTCGGAATACTGATCGCACTTTTGCTCACGGCGGTTACGCCCGCTCAGGCCGTGTTCTCCGGCCCGCAGCCGGGGGATGCAGTTCCCAACGCCGCGGTAGAGATCGAGATGGTAGGGACCGGGCCGGGGCAAGGGGTGACGGGTGGCCTCCCGCCGGTGGGCCAGACGTTCGATCCCACTACCGGTTACCCGGAGGACGTACCTCCCGGCTATGACCCTGTTAACGAAGGGTTCGCCGGCGTCATCACAACCAGAGATGGGGAGGGCAATACCCAGCAGATGTATTGCATCGACATCCGTGTCTCCACCTATGCCGGACTTGGCTATGAAAACGGCAGCTGGGATGAGTCCAATGTCCCTAACATCGGCTACGTTAACCGGGTCCTGAACAGCTATTACCCGGACCAGCCGGGGCTGCCGGAAGCGGCCAACGACAACATTCGCGCAGCGGCAGTGCAGGCAGCGGTGTGGTTTTTCAGTGATGGTTATGTGCTGGAGGATACGGATCCTGTCCGGGCGCTCACCGCACAGATTGTTGCGGACGTCCTGGCCGCGGGGCCGCTGACTGAACCTCCGGCTCCCGACGTAAGCATCACGCCTCCGCTGGCCTCAGGCCCTGCGGACGGAGTGGCTGGTCCCTTCACGATCACTTCGGGAACGGTTGCCGAGCTCACGGTAGGAGTCACCCCGGGATACACCCTTTACACCGACGAGGCGGGAACTGTCCCGCTGGCGGGAACAACGGTTCCGGCCGGCACGCAGTTGTGGGTGCGGAACACGGCCCAGACGACCGATCCGGCCGAGCTCACGGCCACGGCAGTGGTTCCCGTCCAAACGGGGAACGTGTATCTCTATGCGGGCAATAATCCCCAAGTCACGGAGGCGCAGAAACTTATTCTGGCAGCCGACTCCCAAATCGAATCCAACGCTCAGGCAACAGCGGAGTTCTTCATTCCGGGCGACCTTGTGGTCAATAAAACCTTCGCCGGAGAAGGTGCCGGTCTGCAGGGCATCATCACCTTGAACGTGGACTGTGGTCCAGCGGGTCTTTTCGTTGTTGAGATCCCGGCCGGTACCGCAGCAGCCGTATCGCAAACCATTCCTGACCTGCCAGTCGGTACGGTCTGCACTGTGAGCGAACCGGTGACGGGCTCAAACACTGAGGTGACGGTCACGCCGGTCCTGCCTGGTCCGGTGACGATCACGGCTGATGGACCGAACGTGCTCGACGTAGCCAACACGGTGGACCTCAATCCGGGTTCCCTGACCGTTGTGAAGTCCCTGACCGGTGCTGCTGCCGGTTTGCAGGGCGACATTACTGTGGCAGTGGCCTGTGATGCTGCAGGCATCGAAGAGACCCTCACCATTCCGGCGGGCAGCGCTGCAGGCGACTACGCCGGAACGATCACCGACATCCCTGCGGGCACTTTGTGCACGGTCACGGAGCCGCAAACCGGTGCTACCGAACTGGTGGCGGTGACCACGGGACTACCGGAAGTGGTTGAGATCCAGCCGGGCGGCGACTCGCAGGCTCTGGTCACCAATGACGTGTCTTACATCTACGGTTCCCTCGTGCTCACGAAAACCATCACCGGACCCGGTGCCGGCCTCCAGGATGACGTGAGGATTCTTGTCACCTGCGGCGATTCATTCACCCAGGAGATCCTCATCCCGGCGGGAACTCAGGCAGGAGACCAGATCACAACGTTCGACCGCGTGCCGGCAGGCAGCTCGTGCACGGTGACGGAACCGGCCACCGGCGCAAATAACTCAGTGACGGTGGATGCTGTTCTCCCGGAAGCGGTAACCGTCCTCGGCGGAGCATCCGTTAACGCGGAAGTCACGAACGCCTACCTCGTGCTGGGCAAGGACAAGCTGGCGGAGACCGGTGCCATCGGCCTCAACTGGGTGTGGACTGCCAGTATCTGCACTCTGATTCTTGGCACCTTCCTCGTGATCGTTTCGATGCGGCGGCGAACGCCTTAGCGAAACCGGCTGATTGAAAACCAGGACTGCCCGTAGCTCCGCGCTGGAGCTTCGGGCAGTCCTGCGTCCGAACGGCATTGCAGCATCCATAATGGTGCCCCGGGGCCGCAAAAGAGGGTGTCCGGTGGCCAGCAGCTGCCGAGTTGCACCGGGCACCGAACCTGTGTAAAGTCTTCTAAGTCGCCGCGGCCGGGACGCTGGAAAAGCGCCCGAGCATGGCGGCCAAATCCCTTCAAAAATCAGAGTCCAACTCCCGCGCCCTTCACCGGGCCGGCGGAAAAGACTCCGGTCGATGCTGGGACCGGAACGGCGGTAAAACGCTTTTCGCGGGGTTCCGTCTAGGAAAACCGGGAATTGCGGAAAACGCCGGAATGGAATAAGATAATAAAACATTGCAGCGAAGAAGAAAAGGAAAACAAAGTTTTCCCGAGTATTTT
>NZ_JBNHFK010000016.1:0-19053 GCF_059090185.1 Arthrobacter sp. MDT1-49-2 | reverse complement strand
GACAAAGCTGAAGGGCCTGAGCCCGGTGCAATACCGTGCTCAGGCCCTCGCGGCCTAGACTTTTATTTGGCCAGTCCAACTTTCGGGGACCAGTTCAGATAACCGCCGGGGCCCTTCTGCCGGGTCTGTAAGTGAGGTCCGGAGGCGGCGCTAAGCCCCGGCGGGCGCCAGGTGGATGCTGGTGACCGGCAGGGACGGGTCCGTGCCAAAACCTATGCCCGAGGGTTCGCCGCCGGCCATGACCACCTGCGCACCCAGCGCGGCCACCATGGCCCCGTTGTCCGTGCACAGGGAGATGGGCGGCACCCGCAGCGTGATGCCTGCGGCGGCGCAGCGTTCCCCGGTCAGCGCCCGCAGCCGCGAATTCGCTGCCACTCCCCCGCCGAGCAGGAGATTGGTGATGCCGTGCTCGGTGCACGCCAGCACGGCTTTGGCGGTGATTACGTCGACCACTGCTTCCTGGAAGGACGCGGCGATATCCGCCACGGGCAGCTCCTGACCGGCGGCCTCGTACTGCTCCACGCAGCGGGCCACGGCGGTCTTGAGGCCGGAGAAGGACCAGTCGTAACGGTGCGGTCCGGGGGCCTCGGCGGTGCCCATGTACTTCGGCTGGGTCAGGCCGCGCGGGAAGCGGATGGCTTTGGGGTTCCCTTCCCGGGCCAGCCGGTCAATGGCCGGCCCGCCCGGATAGCCCAGCCCCAGGATGCGTGCGACCTTGTCATAGGCTTCGCCCGCGGCGTCGTCAATGGTCGAGCCCAACAGTTCAACGTCACTGGTCAGGGACGCCACGCGCAGGATTTCCGTGTGTCCGCCGGAGACCAGCAGGGCCCCGAGGTTATCCGGCAGCGCACCGCCGTCGAGCACTCCCACACCCACGTGTGCGACAAGGTGGTTGATGGCGTACAGCGGCTTGCCCGTGGCCAGGGCCAGGGCCTTCGCGGCGCTGACGCCCACCATCAGGGCGCCGGAGAGTCCGGGGCCGGAGGTGACGGCGATGGCGTCCAGATCCGCGAGGGTGACGCCGGCTTCGGCGAGGGCCGCCTGCAGGGCCGGAACCATGGCATCCAAGTGCGCGCGGGAGGCGATTTCAGGGATCACCCCACCAAACCGCACGTGTTCGTCCATGGAGGAGGACACCGTGTTGGTCAGCAGCTGGGTACCCCGGACAATACCGATCCCGGTCTCGTCGCAGGAGGATTCGATGCCAAGCACCAAGGGGTCGGTGCGGTTCATTTGCTGTCCTTTTGCTCTTGTTCGGGTGCTGCGGAGCCGGGAGCCGCAGGTTCGGATGCTGCAGGGCCGGGCGCCCCGGTCCAGGCGGCCAGCGGCAGGCGCATGATCAGCGCGGAAGCGCCGTCGCGGTAGTAGCGCGGGCGGATGTGGATCTGTTCGAAGCCGAACCAGCGGTACAGCCGCTGGGCCCGGGGATTATCGTCCCGCACCTCCAGCAGCACGTCCTCCGCGCCGCGCTGCTTTGCTTCCTCCACCAGGGTCGCCAGCAGCCGGGAACCGATGCCCGCGCCTTCGCTTTCGGGGACGACGGCGATGGTCTGCACATCCGCGATGGGCAGGACACACATCAGGCCGGCGTAGCCGATCACCGTGCCTGCCGGATCTTCCGCCACGTAATAGGAGCGGGTGTCTGTCTGGGCGAGCTCGTCGTGAAACATCTGCAACGGCCACGCGTCAACGGGGAAGAGCCTGCGCTCCAAAGCGTCCACAGCGGGAATGTCCGCCGTGGTCATGGGACGGATGGAGATTGCCTGGCTGCTCACAGGGCACGCTTCCGAGGGCCCGGAACCTTGGCATCGGATTCGCGGAGGTACAGCGGGGTGCTGGGCAGCAGCTGCAGGCCCCGGACCAGGCGGACGGCGGCGGTGCGGCCGAGGGCCTCGGCGGTGGGCTGGGCGTGGGCAAAGTCCTCAACGGCGTGCAGGACATCCGGATAGAGGCCGGCACCCGCGCCGTAGACCGGCAGGGCCGGCACCTCGGCCGGGTCAGAGACATGCGGGCCGTCGAGAAGCTCGGGTGTACCGCCGGTGCTGCGGTAGGTGGCCCAATAGACCTCTTTGCGGCGGGCATCGGTGGCGACGGCAAACTCGTCGATGCCCAGGCGCCAGGCGTCCAGGGCGGCATCCACGGCTATGGCGTCCAGGCTCATCACGCCGTGCAGCGGCTTGTCCCAGGCGAAGGCCAGGGTGCGGGCGGTGGCAATACCTGCGCGGAGCCCGGTGAACGGCCCGGGACCGACGCCCGTCACCACGGCATCAAGGTCTGCGCCCGTCACGTTTGCCTGGGCCAGCAGCCCGGCGATACCCGGAGCGAGGACCTCGGAGTGGGAGCGGGTGTCTTCGGTGGCGAAGGACGCAACTACTTCCCCCTCCCCGGTGAGCAGTGCCGCACTGGCTATGGCGGAAGTATCGATGGAGAGGATAAGCACGGTGTCTATTCTACGGCGCGTGCCGGTCCGGCCGGTTCTGGCCTGGCTGGTCCTGGCCCCGGAGCCGGTCCGGCGGCCGGACCTCAGCCCAGAGCCGGTGTGTCCTGCCAGCGCGGACCGTACCCGGCCAGCCGGAGAACGCGCTCCTCGTCGGCATCGTCGTCTGAGAAGTCCGTTTCGGGCGCGTTGCCCGGGGCCAGGGCGCGGTCCCCGCCGACCGCCCGGATAAGCGTTATCTCCAGCCGGCTGTCCGCGAGGTGTTCCACCAGCCCATGGCCCCACTCGACCACGGTGACGGCGCGGTCCATGGAGGCCTCGAGATCGATATCGTCAACCTCGCCTTCGGACCCCAGGCGGTAGGCGTCCACGTGGACCAGATCCGGCCCGTCACCCAGGTTGGGGTGCTCCCGGACCAGCACGAAGGTGGGCGAGATGATCCCGGGCCGCACGCCGAGCCCTTCGCCCAGGCCCTGGGTGAAGGTGGTTTTGCCCGCCCCGAGTTCCCCGGTGAGCAGCACCAGGTCCCCGCGGCGGAGGGTTCGGGCAAGGCGGGCGGCCAGGGCCTTGGTTTCCGCGGCGCCGCTGGTCCGGTATTCAGCTTCCCACTGTGCAGCCTGCGTCACTGTGCCCGGACCGCCTCTGCTCCGGATGTTCCGGTGGTTCCGCCCGGCGCTTCGGGCGCCGGTGCGCCTTGGACCGCTTCCAATGCGATGGGCCCGGTCCCGGATTCTTCAACGGTTCCTGCAGCGCTGTCGATGTAGGTGCGGGATACCCGCTCGCTGATCCGGGTGATGATTTCA
The DNA here is from genome assembly GCF_059090185.1 of Arthrobacter sp. MDT1-49-2. Taxonomy (NCBI): domain Bacteria; kingdom Bacillati; phylum Actinomycetota; class Actinomycetes; order Micrococcales; family Micrococcaceae; genus Arthrobacter; species Arthrobacter sp. MDT1-49-2. The sequence continues at coordinate 15,813 of NZ_JBNHFK010000016.1, read as the reverse complement.
TAATTGATGCTGCCGGCCGCCGAAGCCCATTCGTCCACTCCGGGCAGGCCTTCGCCGCCGAAAAGGACCGCTTCCCTGCCGACCAGGGAATCCTCGGTACCGGCGATGCCGGTGCGGCCCAGGTCGATGACCATCTGGTCCATGGCGATCCGGCCGACCACCGGATACACCTGCCCGTCCACCTGGACGGGACCTCCCGTGGCCACCCGCGGCACGCCGTCGGCATAGCCCAGCGGCACCAGTGCCAGCGTGGTGGGTTCCTGGGTGCGGTAGTGCAGCCCGTAGGAGACTCCCTGCCCGGCGGGGACCTCCTTGCAGGCGGAGATGGTGGTTTTCAGGGTCATTGCCGGGCGCAGTCCCAGCTCGGCCGGGGTCTGTCCGGCAAACGGAGACAGCCCGTACATGCCCAGCCCGATCCGGACGAGGTCGAAATGGGCGTCGGGCCGGGAGAGTGCGCCCGGGGTATTGGCGATGTGCCGCACCTCGCGGTCCACGCCGGCGTCCTCAGCCACGGCGACGGCGATGCGGAACTTCTCCAGCTGCTCATCGGTTTCCGGCCGGTGCGGTTCGTCGGCGACGGCGAAGTGGGAGAAGATGCCCACCACCCGCAGCAGTCCCTCTTCCTGGTAGGCGAGGGCACGACCCACGAAGGCCTCCCACAGGTCCTCGGGGCACCCGTTGCGGCCCAGGCCGGTGTCGATCTTCAGGTGCACCCTGGCCGGCATTTCCAGTTCGCGGGCGGCAGCCACCACGGCGTCCAGGTCCCAGCCGGATACCCCGACGTCGATGTTTTCGCGGATGGCGTCGGCGAACTGTGTCTGGTGCGTATGCAGCCAGGCCAGCACCGGCGCGGTGATCCCGGCAGCACGCAGTTCCAACGCCTCGCTGATGTGTGCCACTCCCAGCCACGCTGCGCCCGCCTCAAGTGCGGCCCGGGCGGTCTGCACGGCACCGTGACCGTAGGCATCCGCCTTCACCACGGCCATGACCCGGGCAGGGCTGACGATATGGGAAAGGTGGCGGACGTTGTGCCGGATGGCGGCCAGATCGATGACGGCGGTACGTTCTGCCGGGGAAGGGAATTCAGGGTAGTTCACGTCCCTATTCTTTCACTCCCGCACACCCTCGCCGTCCCGGACCGGCCCCGTTTCGCCGTCCGACAGTGAAAGGTGCATGATATGCAGTCCGGTCAGGCCGTGCCGGGGGTGCCGGAATGCCTCCGGCACCGTGGCGAGGATCCGGAAACCCAGCGACTGCCACAACCTCACTGCCCGGGTGTTGGTTTCCACCACGGCATTGAACTGCATGGACCGGTAACCGCGGCGGACGGCCTCGGCCAGCACATGTTCGGCGAGCGCCCGGGCAACGCCGCGTCCGGTGAACTGCGTTCCGGTCATAAACGACGCGTTGGCCACGTGGGCGCCGTTGCCCGGCCGGTTCGGATGCAGCTGGGCAGTGCCCGCCACGGTGCCGTCCAGTTCGGCGACAAACACCACGGCGGGCGCGGGCTCGAGCCACAGGAGGCGTGCCGCGTCCTCCGTGGCGGCCGTGTCCCAGCAGTAGGTCTCCCCGGCCCGCAGCACCGGTTCCATGACGGCCCAGAGGCCCGGCCAGTCCTCCGGCCGGGCCTCCCGTATCTGCAGTCCCTCCACTACGCTTCGAGGGCGGCAGCCCACAGATTGATCTTGGAATCCACTGCGTACTCGTCGATCCGGCGCAGCTCGTCGGCGCTGAATTCGAGGTTGTTTACGGCGGCCAGGGAGTCCTCCAACTGCTTGACGCTGGAGGCACCGATCAGGGCGGAAGTGATGGAGGAGCCGTCCGGCTGGGTGCGCAGGACCCAGGCGATGGCCATCTGAGCCAGGGTCTGGCCGCGGGATTCGGCAATGCTGTTCAGCCCCCGCACCCGTTCCAGGTTCTCGTCCGACAGCTGGGACGGGTCCAGTGACTTGCCCGCTGCGGCCCGGGAATCATCCGGCACTCCGCCCAGGTACTTGTTGGTGAGCAGACCCTGGGCCAGCGGCGAGAAGGCAATGGATCCCGCACCGGCCTCCCGCAGTGCGGCGAAGAGGTTGGGCTCACCCTGCTCCACCCAGCGGTTGAGCATGGAGTAGGAGGGCTGGTGGATCAGCAGCGGTGTGCCCATCTCGCGCAGGATCCGTGCCGCTTCGAGCGTCTTCTCGGGCGAATACGAGGAAATGCCTGCATAGAGGGCACGGCCGGACCGCACTGCGGTGTCCAGCGCCCCCATGGTCTCCTCCAGCGGGGTTTCCGGGTCCGGGCGGTGGCTGTAGAAGATGTCCACGTAATCCAGTCCCATGCGTTCCAGTGACTGGTCCAGGCTGGAGAGCAGGTACTTGCGGGATCCCCAGTTGCCGTACGGGCCCGGCCACATGTCATACCCGGCCTTGCTGGAGATCACCAGCTCGTCCCGGTAGGGGCGGAAGTCATCGCGCATGTGGCGGCCGAAATTGGTCTCGGCGGAGCCGTAGGGCGGGCCGTAGTTGTTGGCCAGGTCGAAGTGCGTGACGCCCAGGTCAAAGGCCCGGCGCAGGATGCTGCGCTGGGTCGCGAAGTCCTTGTCGTCGCCGAAATTGTGCCAGAGTCCCAGCGAGACGGCCGGCAGCTTCAGCCCGCTTTCGCCGACCCGGCGGTACGGCATGGAATCGTATCGGTTTTCCGCAGCAACATAAGTCATGGCCACCATAATGCCACCGTGCCTATCGCTGCACGCCTTCCGCCGCTCCCAGTGTCTGCAGGTCCGCCCGGGTGGGCAGGCCTTCCCAGTCTCCGGCGGTCAGGCAGGCAAAGGCTCCGGTGCGCACGGCCGTTTCCAGCCGGGTCTTCGGATCGGCACCGGCCATAAGCTCGGCCAGGTATCCGGCGACGAAGGCATCCCCTGCGCCCACGGTGTCCAGTGCATGGATCGGCACAGCGTCCTGACTGTACTCCCCGCCGTCGAGCAGCGCCGTGCAGCCCTCGGCTCCGAGCTTGATCACCACCTGCTCCGGTCCCATATCAGCCAGCCGTGCCGCCATGACAAGCGGCGGCGCCGAGCTGCCCAGGGCAATGGCGGCTTCATCTTCCCCGGCAAAAACCACATCCGCATCGGCAACCAGCTTGCGCAGCACAGGGGCGGCTTCCTCCCGGCTCCACAGGGCCGAGCGGTAGTTCAGGTCCAGCGAGACGAGGGTGCCGGCGTCGCGGGCACAGTCCACGGCGAAGCGGACGGCCTCGGCCGCCGATGCCGACAGTGCGGGGGTGATTCCGGTGATGTGCAGCAGCCGGGCCGCGGCGACCGCTTCCGCCGGCACATCCTCCCAGGAGAGCCGGGAGCCTGCGCTTCCGGCCCGGTAATACCAGACCTTCACCGCCTCGCTGGTCCGCCGCTCCTTGATCATGAGGCCCGTGGGTGCGCCGGAATCGGTGCGGGCCAGCACCCGGAGGCCTTCGGCCCGGAGCTCGCGCAGCACCAGTTCGCCCAGGCTGTCCGCGCCCACCCGGCCCGCCCAGGCGACGTCGACGCCGAGGCGGCTCAGGCCGATGGCGACATTGCTTTCCGCTCCCCCGATTCCGGCCTCGAGGGTGCCGGCATGGGCCAGGGGGCCGGGTTGCCTGGAACGCATCATGGCCATGGTTTCGCCCAAGGTCACAACCTGCGCAGCCCCGCTCACTTCCTGCCTCCCTGGCTGCCGGCGGCGGCGAGCGCGTGGACCAGCTTCCGGGTCCGTTCCTGCAGGGCGGCCAGGCTGCCGCCCTCGAACGCATCCTGGAGGAGCGGGCCTCCCATGCCGACGCCTGCGGCTCCGGCACGCAGCCATGTCTCGGCGTCCTCCACCGCGATACCGCCCGATGGGATGACGGCCAGGTCAGGGAACGGGCCGCGCAGCTGGGAAAGGTAGCCGGGTCCCACCACGGAGGCAGGAAATACCTTCACTGCGGTGGCCCCCGCCCGCCAGCCGGAGTACAGCTCCGATGGGGTGAGGCCCCCCGGAACCACCGGCACGCCCGCGGCTGCCGCGGCCGCCACGACTGCTGTATCCATCACCGGGGTGACCAGGAACCCGGCACCGGCAGCGATCAGGGAGGCTGCCTGGCCGGTATCCGTGACGGTGCCGACGCCGATCCTTGCGTCCGTCCCGTACTGCCGGACCAGGTCCGGCAGTACCTGGAGCACTCCGGCAGTGCTGAGGGTGAGTTCCACCTGCCGCACGCCGGCAGCCAGCAGGGCTTCAATCACCGGGGCGTACTCCGAGGCCTCGCGGGCACGGAGGACCGCAATCAGGGGCGCCTCCGCCAGTTCCCGTAGCCAATCACCACCGCTCACCATGCCGCCCTTTCCCGCGTCGCCGTTCCCTTGCCGCAGCCGTTTGGGTGTTGTAACCCCACGTTGGTGTCCCTCACCTTACTGCCCCTCACTTCGCCCTCACACGCCCCGGCCCTCATGTCACTGTCCCCATCTGCCACGGGACAAACTCGTCCTGTCCAAGGTCCAGTTCCTCGCTCACGGTCTGCCGGCCGGAGGCGGTGGCCAGGATCCGGTGGAAGATCCGCTCCCCCATCTCCGCCAGATCTGTTCCGCCGTCGATGATTTCACCGCAGTTGATGTCGATGTCTTCGGCCATCCGGCGGTACAGCTCCGTGTTGGTTCCCAGCTTGATGCTGGGCACGGGGCGGCAGCCCAGCACCGAACCGCGTCCGGTGGTGAAGCAGACCACCGTGGCCCCGCCGGCCACGATCCCGGTCACGGATACCGGGTCATAACCCGGTGTATCCATAAAAACCAGTCCGGGCCCGCGGATGCGGTCCGCATAGCCGATGACGTCGGTAAGCTCGGCACGGCCGGCTTTGGCGACGGCGCCCAGGGATTTTTCCAGGATGGTGGTCAGCCCGCCCGCCTTGTTTCCCGGGGACGGGTTGTTGTCCAGGCTTCCTCCGCCGCGGAGCGCGTACTCCTGCCACCACTGAAGCCGGCCCAGCAGCTTCTCCCCCACGCTGCTGGTAACCGCCCGGGCCGTCAGGAGGTGTTCCGCGCCGAACACTTCCGGCGTCTCCGCCAGGACGGAGGTGCCGCCCCAGCCGACCAGCCGGTCCGAGGCCATACCCAGAGCCGGATTGGCGGTGATGCCGGAATAACCGTCCGATCCGCCGCAGTTCATTCCCAGGACCAGTTCCGAGACGTCGATGGGTTCCCGCTGCAGTTCGTTCAGTGCCGGCAGCATGCGCCGGATTGCTTCCACACCGGCACGCACCGATGCCCGCACCCCGCCGGATTCCTGGATTACCAGCCGCTCGACCAGTTCGGCGGATATCTCCCCGTCGATCAGGCGGTCGGCCTGCAGCATTTCGCAGCCCAGCCCGACCACCAGCAGTCCGGCGAAGTTCGGATGATGGGCGTACCCGGACAGGGTCCGGAAAAGAATCTCCGCACCGTCGCTGCCTGCCACCAGCCCGCACCCGCCGGTATGCGTCAGTGCCATCACTCCGTCAATATTGGGGAAGGCGTCAAGGACCGGGCCGCGGAACTGGTCGGCGATCATCCGGGCCGTGCTCGCGGAGCAGTTGACGGAGGTCAGGATTCCAATGTAATTCCGCGTCCCGGCACGCCCGTTGCGCCGGCGGTAGCCCTGGAAGACCGGCCGCGGACCGTCCGGTACCGGCGGCCGGAAGCGCGCTGTGCCGAACGCATGCTCCTGCCCGGCGGCTGCCATCGCCAGGTTGTGGCTGTGGACATGGTCTCCGGCACTAATCGGTCCGGTGGCCTGCCCAATGACCTGGCCGTATTTGTGCACCCGTGCTCCTGCTGCAATGTCCACGAGCGCCAGCTTGTGCCCCTCCGGGATATCGACCGCGGGCACCAGGACGCGCGCGCCCGGTCCCGGCACCGGTTCCCCGGCCCTGAGCGGGCGAAGGGCGACACCGACCTCGTCCCCGCGGTCCAGCCGCAGAACCGCGCCGGCGGGCGGCACGGTTCCGCCCGGCGGGTTTTCTCCACTGTGCGGGGCGGCGGTGCTGCCCGCGGGGCCTCCCGGAAGCCCGCTCACCAGTCGTGCACCGTCCCGTCCAGCAGCCGGTTGACCGGCAGGTAGGCGGGCGTGTAGTCAAAGGACTTGGCGGCCTCGTCGTCGTAGTCCACGCCCAGGCCGGGGGCCTCCCCGGGGTGCAGGAGCCCGTCCCTGAAGCTGTAGCCGGTGCGGAAGACGCGCAGGGTGTCCTCGGAGTGTTTCATGTACTCCTGGATGCCGAAGTTGTGCAGTGCCAGTCCCAGATGCAGCTGGGCCGCCTGGCCCACCGGGGAAATATCGGTGGGGCCGTGGAACCCGGATTTGATGGAGTACACGGCCGCGAAGTCCATCAGCTTCCGCAGCGCGGTGATGCCGCCGGTGTGCGTGACGGCGGAGCGGACATAGTCGATCAGCTGCTCGGTAATGAGGGTCTGGTAGTCGTACAAACTGTTGAACACCTCCCCGATGGCCAGCGGGACCGTGGTCTGCGAGCGCACGCGGCGCAGTGACTCCTGGTTCTCCCCCGGTGTGCAGTCCTCCAGCCAGAACAGGTCATAGGGTTCCAGTGATTTTCCAAGTCCCGCAGCCTGGTTGGGCGTCATTCGGTGGTGGCCGTCGTGCAGCAGGACCAGCTCGGGACCGAACTCGGCCCGGACCTCGGCAAAGACCTGGGGAATGTGGCGCAGATACGCCCGTGTGTCCCAGGCTTCCTCGGCGGGCAGCGGCGCCCGCAGTGCGGGTTCGTAGTCGTAGCGCTGGCCGGGCCGCTGGTCGCTGGCCACCCCGTAGATCTGGCCGAGTCCGGGGACCCCGGTCTGGACCCGGATGGCACGGAACCCCTGGTCCAGGTGATTGCGGATGGAGGTGAAGAGCGAATCCCGGTCGCTGCCCGAGGCATGGCCGTAGGCAAGGCAGCCCGCACGCGAAGCCCCGCCCAGCAGCCGGTAAAGCGGCAGCCCGGCCTCCTTGGCCAGGATGTCCCAGAGCGCGACGTCGACGGCGGCAATCGCTGCCATCGTGATGGGGCCGCGCCGCCAGTAGGCCCCGCGGTACAGGTACTGCCAGGTGTCCTCGATCCGCCGTTCATCCCGGCCGATCAGCAGCGGCACCACGTGTTCCTTCAGGTACGCGGCCACGGCCAGTTCACGGCCGTTGACGGTGGCATCGCCCAGCCCGACCAGTCCGGAATCGGTGGTCAGCCTAAGGGTGACGAAGTTGCGGCCGGGGCTGGTGACCAGCACTTCTGCCGAGCGGATTGCCATGGTCTCTCCTTGGTAGGGCGGTGCCGGTAGGGGTGGAGCTGAGCGGGGTTCAGGGCCGCGGGGCGTAGGACTGCAGCGGAAGGTTGTAGGCGAGGTCAATCCCGGTCTCCACGGCCTCTGCCGTTTCCAGCCGGCCCTCGGCCACCAGGCGGGCCAGGAAGCCCGCATCGATCCTCCGGGACAGATCATGCCGGGCGGGTATGGATGCCAGCGCGCGGGTGTCATCAACGAAACCGCTGGTGTTGTAGAAACCAGCGGTTTCCACCGCCGATTCGCGGAACCGCCGCATTTGTTCGGGGCTGTCCAGGAACCACCAGGGGGCGCCGAGCCGCAGGGCGGGGTAGGCGCCGGCCAGGGGCGCCAGCTCGCGGGAGTACACCGTTTCGTCCGTGGTGAAGACAATCATCCGGAAACCGGGATCCATGCCGAAGCTGTTCAGCACAGGCTGCAGCGCCCGGGTGAATTCCACCCGTACGGGGATGTCGAACCCCTTATCGGTTCCGTAGCGGTTCCGGACGGCGCCGTTGTGGTTGCGCAGCACCCCCGGATGCAGCTGCATCACCAGGCCGTCCTCGGCAGACATGCGTGCCATCTCGTACAGCATGCCGCCGGCGAAGGCCTCGGCCGCCGCCGCATCGGCCTCACCGCGCAGCGCGGCGGCAAAAATTCTCCGGGCATCGGCCGGATCCAGCGGGTCGGCGGCGGCGCTAAGGTGTCCGTGGTCCGTGGCCCGGGCCCCCGCCTGCAGGAACGCTGACCGGCGCTGCCGCAGTGCCTGCAGGAACGAGTCATAATCCCCGGCTTCGATCCCGGAGACTTCCGAAAGCCTGCGAATGTCCGCTGCCCAGCCGGGCCTGCGGATGTGCAGCAGGTCATCGGGACGGAACGTGGGCAGGATCCGCTGGCGGCCCTCCTGCTCGGCAAGTTTCCGGTGCCCCGCGAGGCCGGAGGCGGCGGAGTCGGTGGTGGCCAGCAATTCCACGTTGAAGCGGTCGAGTAAGGCGCGGGGACGGGATTCGTCCCGGGCCAGCCGTTCCAGAAGGAAGTCGTAAAGCTGGTCGGCGGTTTCCTCCGACGGAGGGGCGGGGGCCTCGAAGACCACTGCCAGTTCATGTTCGAGCCAGTAGCGGGTGGGGGTTCCCCGGAAGAGCTTCCAGTTGCGGCAGAAACGGCGCCATACCTCGCGCGGATCCGTCTCATACGGGGATCCGTCCTGCGTGCGGATGCCCAGCGCGGCGGGGCTTTCCCCCTGGGAGACGAGCATGCGCACCAGGTAGTGGTCCGGGATCACAAACATCTCGGCGGGATTGGCAAAGGGCTCGTCCTGCACCAGCAGATCCACCTCCACGTGCCCGTGCATCGAAACAATGGGCAGTGCGGCGGTGGCGGCGTAGATCTCGCGGGCCAGTGCCCGGACGCCGGGCTCGGCCGGCAGGGCCCGATCCGGGTCCAGATGCCAGGCGGTGCGCTGTTCGGTCACGTTGATGCCTCTCCTTTGAAACACGACGTTTGCAACAAATGCCACGCCCTGCACGGCCTGGTGCACTCCAATATGCGGGGGAATGCCGGAGAAGGCAAGGGTTTTCCGGGAGCAAATCAGCTTTCCGAAATCCGAAGGGTAAAACTATTGACACGCTTTGCAAACGATTGCATTGTGTGGTGTACGCCACACTCCGGTGGCCGCGACAACGAGGTGAGGCGGGTCCAGGAATGGCCGGTGCGGTAACTGTCAGGGATGTAGCGAGACTGGCCAGCGTCTCGGCGTCGACGGTTTCGCGTGCCCTCTCGGCATCGGACCTGGTCGCACCGCAGACCCGCGACCGCATCCTCGCCGCCGCAGCGCAGCTCGGGTACAGCGTGAACACCTCGGCACGCGGCCTGATCACCGGACGCACCAGCAACTTCGGCCTCGTGGTGCCGGACCTGGAGAACCCGTACTTCGCCTCGGTCACCAAGGGCGTGCAGGGCCGGGCGCTCGGCGAGGGATATGCCGTTTTCGTGGCGGACTCGGATGAGGACGTGCGTGCGGAAATTGAGCTGGTCCGGAAACTGGCCTCCCAGGTGGACGGGCTGATCCTGTGTTCCCCGCGCATGTCGGACGAGGACCTCGGACAGATCGCCCAGGACACCACCATGGTGCTGATCAACCGGCGGCTGCCGCAGGTGGACAGCATTACCGTCGATGACACCGAAATTGTCCGCCAGGCGCTGGGACACCTGTACGCACTGGGGCACCGCACGGTGTCCTACGCGGGCGGACCGGCGACGTCGTGGTCGGACAGCCAGCGCCGGAACGGGATCCGCCTGGCCCTCACCGATCTGCCCGGACTCGAGGTGGTCAGCATCGGTTCCTTCCCGCCGGTTTTCGACGGCGGGCTGTCCGCAGCCGACCTGGCCGCGGCGTCGGGCGCCACGGCTGTCCTGGCCTACAACGACCTCATGGCACTCGGTATCCTCTCGCGCCTTCAGGCACGGGGCATCAGCGTTCCGGAACAGATGAGCGTGGTGGGCATCGATGACGTCAGCGCCGCCACCCTGGTTTCCCCCGCGCTCACCACCGTCCGTGCACCCCTGCGCAAGGTAGGCACCGCCGCGGTGGACGCACTGATCGACCGCATTCTTCCCGAACGCCGGGACCTCCCGCCCGAGCCCCTGCCCATCCACCTGATGATCCGCGATTCAACGTCCGTTCCCCATCGTTCAGCAATGCCCCTCACGTCCCGCGAAGACGCCGGACTCAATGAAAGGTCAAGCAATGCGAAACACTAAGAAATTGCAGATGGTTTCAGTCTTCGCCGCGGCTGCGATGCTCGCAGCCGCCTGCGGGGCACCCGGAGGAAACGCCGGCTCGGAACCGCTCTCCACGAGCGATGTTCCTGAAACCCCGTCGGAGGCGGTGACGCTGAACATTCTCGACGTCGCCGGCAACAAGCAGCTGACGGAAGGAATCTTTGATTCGTTTGTCAGCGAGCATCCGGACATAGTCTCGGAAGTGACCTGGGAAACTGCGGGTGCGCCGGACATGGCCGGCAAGGTTAAGGCCCAGCAGCAGGCCGGGAACCTGCAGATTGACCTGGTGCTCACCGGAACCGACGGCCTGTCCGCCGGGATCAGCGAAGATCTCTTTGTTCCCATCGCGGCGGATTACAAGGACCGGCTCTCCAATATGGACAACTACCAGGAGCCCGCCGCCGAAATGCAGAAACTGGCCGAGGACAAGGGAGTGGCCCTGACGTACTACCCCTCGGGCCCGCTGTTGGAGTACAACCCGGAGAAGGTCCCCAACCCGCCCACCACCGCGGAGGAACTGCTGACCTGGACCCAGGAGAATCCCGGCCGGTTCGGTTATGCCAGGCCGGCAAACTCCGGGCCCGGGCGAACCTTCCTGATGGGGCTGCCCTACATTCTTGGCGACGACGATCCCAAGGACCCGGCGAACGGCTGGACGAAAACGTGGGACTACCTCCAGCAGTTGAACCAGAACATCAGCTCCTACCCCACCGGCACCGGCGTCACCATGAACAACCTGAAAAACGGAACCTGGGACATGGCACTGACAACCACCGGCTGGGACATCAATCCGAGGGCCCTTGAGCAGGTGCCGGCAAACTTCGAGGTGCAGGCGCTGGAAGGCTTCACCTGGGTGACCGATGCCCAGTACGCGGTTGTCCCCAAGGGTGTGTCCGCAGACAAGATGTCGGCCATCCTGCAGGTCCTGCAGTATGCCCTGACTCCCGAGCAGCAGGCGAAAACCTATGACAGCGGCTATTTCTACCCCGGGCCGGCCGTTGAAGGCGTAACCCTGGACATGGCACCGCAGAGCAGCCAGGACGTCATCGCCAAGTTCGGCCGTCCGGAATACGACGCCCTCATCGAGGACAATCCCAAGGCGACCCCGATCAGCGCCGAGGATCTGGTCACGGCCTTCAACACCTGGGATACCGAAGTGGCGAGCGGAAAGATCGAAGAAAAGAAATGAGCATCCAGGCCACTTCCTTCGAGACCTTGGAGCTGGAACACGTCGCCCGGAATTTCGGCGGGCAGGCTGCCCTGAGCGACCTCAACCTGAGCATCCGCGGCGGCGAGTTCATCGCGCTGCTCGGGCCCTCCGGCTGCGGAAAGTCCACCGCTCTGAACTGCCTGGCCGGCCTGCTGCCGCTCACGGGCGGGCGCATCCTCATGGACGGCCGGCAGATAGACCGGCTGGTGCCGGAAAAACGCGGATTCGGCATGGTGTTCCAGAACTACGCACTGTTCCCGCACCTGAGCGTGGAGAAAAACATTGCGTTTGGGTTGGAAATGCGCAGGATCCCACGGGCCGAGATCAAGACCAGGGTGGCGGAGGCCATTGAGCTGGTCCAGCTCGGCCCGCATGCCAAGAAGCTCCCCGGGCAGATGTCCGGAGGCCAGCAGCAGCGGGTCGCAATCGCGCGCGCCGTGGTGCTCCGCCCGCCGCTGGTGCTGATGGATGAACCGCTCTCCAACCTGGATGCAAAGCTCCGGCTGGAGATGCGGACCGAAATCCGCCGGCTGCACCAGTCCCTCGGCCTGACCACTATCTACGTCACCCATGACCAGGAGGAAGCGCTATCCCTGGCCGACCGCCTCGTGGTCCTGCGCCAGGGCGAAGTCCAGCAGGTGGGCACCCCCCAGGACCTTCACGAGCACCCCGACAACTGGCACGTTGCCGATTTCATGGGGTACCGGAACCTGCTCGACGGCGTCGTGGAGCATACCCGCGGCGGTACCGCCACCGTCTCCGTAGCGGGCACCGGCATCACCGGCGCCACCCGGGATCCGCTTGCACCCGGCGCCGCGGTGAAAGTGGGGATCCGCCCGGAAGACTTCGAAATCACCGATGCGAAGAGCCCGGCAGCGGGCCACACCCAACTCGAAGCGGTGGTCGAAGTGGTGGAGTACCAGGGCCGCGAATTCGCCGTCGAAGCCCGGACCGACAGCGGCCAGGCACTCCACATCCGGACCCACCGCACCGCAGAGGCCGGCCAGCGGATCACCGTCTCGGCACCTCATGAACGGGTCCTGGTTTTTGCTTCCTCCCTGACCGCGGCGGCCGCCGTCCCGGAACTGCAGGAGGCCGCGCCATGACCCAGGCCCCCGGGAAATCCCGCAGCACCGGCAAGGGAACACCCGGAACGCGTCCCGCACTCTCCCACCGGCTTGCCGAGCGCGGCATAGACCGCCTGCTCCTGCTGCTGGTGCCGGCCCTGTTGTTTGCCCTGGTCCTGTTTGTTTATCCGTTTGTCTACGGCCTGGGGTTGTCCTTCCAGCCGCGCGAAGGCGGCCTGTTCGGCGCCTACATCAAGTTCTTCACGGATCCCTCCATGCGGGGACTGGAGTCCATCTGGATCACCCTGAAGCTCGCGGTTCCGGCCGCCGTCTTCAACGTTGCGGCGTCCATTCCCATCGCCTACAAAATGCGGGGAAAGTTCCGCGGCAAGCGGGCACTGACCACCGTGCTGGTCATTCCCATCACGCTCGGAACGGTGCTGACCGCCGAAGGGCTGCTGAACTTCTTTGGCCAGCGCGGCTGGCTTAACCGGTTCCTGGACATCTTCGGTTTCGGCCCCCTGGACCTGGTGCAGAACTACTGGGGCGTGCTGTGGTCGCTGATCATCTCGGGGTTCCCTTTCGCTTTCCTGCTGATCCTGTCCTACCTGTCCGGGATTGACCCCTCGCTGGAGGCTGCCGCACGGACCCTGGGGGCGGACTGGAAACAGCGGTTCCGGAAGATCACGCTGCCCCTGTTGGCTCCCGGCCTGGCCATCACCTTCTGCCTGACCTTCGTCCTGGCCTTCAGCGTGTTTCCGTCAGCCATCCTGGTGGGTGACCCGTCCGGCTCCACCCGGGTGATCGCCTACGTGGCCTACAACGCCTGGGGGCAGCAATTCGACTATCCCCTGGCATCCGCCGCCGCAATCGTGATGGGCGCGGTGGAACTACTCGTCATTATCCTGGTGCTGCTGTGGCGGTCCCGGATGTACAAGGGAAGCACCGGAGGCAAAGGCTGATGAGCGCAACCATCCTCAAGGACACCGAGGCCCCGCCGGTACCGGAACCGGGCCGGCGGCAGTTGAAGGCCACCCCCGGGACGTTCCTGGTCTGGGGCGGCATGGCCCTGTTCCTGATTCTCCTTTTCGGCGTGGTCGCCTCCGTGGTGGTGAACTCCTTTGCCGGCCAGTGGTTCGATTCCTGGTTCCCCTCCGGCTATACCACTGCCTGGTACGGGGAAGCCTGGCGGCAGTACGATCTGGCCCAGGTGGTCACCACCACCGTGATCGTCGCCGTGGCGGTCGTCGGCATTTCGGTGCTCATCGGCGCGCCCGCCTCCTACGTCCTGGCCCGGCGCAGTTTCCCCGGCAAGAACATCGTGATGCTCGTTTTCCTCCTGCCGATCATGATGCCGCCCATCACGTACGGCATTCCCCTGGCGACGCTGCTGACCTACTACCATCTGGCGCCCGGCCTGACCGGGGTGATCCTGGCCAATCTGGTGCCTTCGGTACCGTTCGTCATCCTGACCATGACGCCGTTTATCGAGCAGATCAACCCGTCCATCGAGTCCGCCGCGCGCATGTGCGGGGCGAACATGACCCGGTTGTTTACCCGGATCCTCGCACCGCTGCTCATCCCCGGAGTGCTGGCCGCGGCGGTGCTGGTCCTGGTGCGGACCGTGGGCATGTTCGAGCTGACCTTCCTCACCTCCAACTCCAGTTCCGACACCTTGGTGGTGGCGCTCTTCACCGCGATGACGGGGGCAGGCATCCGGGCGCAGCAGTCAGTGGATGCCATGGCCGTGATCTACATGCTCATGATGATGGTGCTCCTGGTGGTCGCGCTCCGCTTCGTGAATCCCACGCAGCTGGTTTCCCAGGTGCGTGAAGATGTGGACTGAGGCCGGCGGTTCCCCGCAGCTTTCCGCTGCCGGGGAGCCGCCACCGCGGCTGAGCCGGGCGGCACTTGCATCCGCCGGATCAGGTTCCGCCCTGGGACCCGCGGTGGATCCGGGCAGCCTGCGGATTGGCATGGTCCATCTGGGACTGGGGGCCTTTCACCGGGCTCACCAGGCCGTGTACACCGAGGACGCTGCCGCTGCCACCGGGGACAGCGGCTGGGGAATCCTCGGCGTGACCGGCAGGAGCGCCAGGGTGGCGGAGACCTTGAAACCGCAGGACGGGCTGTACACGGTATTGACCAAGGCGCAGCCCGATGCCGGCAGGGCGGCGGAAGCCTCACTTCGGATCATCGGCTCGCTGCGCGGAGCTGTCTATCCCGGCCGTGACACACCGCTGGTGCTCCGGACGCTCGCGGAACCGGACACCCGGGTGCTGACTCTGACGGTCACGGAGAAGGGGTATCCCCGGGACGCCTCCGGACATCTGGCCGCGACTGAGGGCGTGGCGGCCGACCGGGCCGTCCTGGCGGCTGACAGCCGGCAACGTGCCGCACTCTCCGACGCCGCTGCCCGCACCCCGCTGGGACTGCTGGTCCGCGGGCTGTTCGCGCGTTACCGTTCATCGGGCGCCCCGCTCAGCGTGGTCTCCTGCGACAACCTCATTGCCAACGGGGCACTGACGCAGACCCTGGTCACCGAACTCGCGGAAGCCGGGGGGACCGGGTTTTGTGCCTGGCTGCAGGATTCGGTGAGCTTCCCCTCGACCATGGTGGATCGGATTGTCCCGGCAACCACGGAAGCGGACCGGCAGCAGGGCAGCGGATTGCTCGGACTTCGGGACGAGGCCCTGGTGGTGGCGGAGCCGTTCGGCCAGTGGATCCTGGAAGATGCCTTCGCCGCGGCCCGGCCGGCCTGGGACCTGGCCGGGGCGGTCCTCACCCCGGACGTGGCCCCGTTCGAGGCAGCAAAGCTGCGCCTGCTCAACGGGACCCACTCGCTGCTGGCCTACCTGGGTGCGCTGAAGGGCCATGCCACCATCGCCGATGCGGCGGCAGACGAGGACCTCGCCGCTGCCGCGGCCGCACTGCAGGCGGAAGCCATCTCCACCCTGGTGCCGCCTCCGGGCGTGGACCTGCACGACTATTCGGCGTCCATCCTGGCCCGTTTCCGGAACCCGGCCCTCGGCCACACCACGGTCCAGGTGGCGATGGACGGTTCCCAGAAGCTACCGGTCCGTGCCCTGGCAACGGTGGCGGACCTGTTGGACCGGGGGACGGTTCCGGATGCGCTGGCCCGGCTCGTGGCCGCGTGGATGGTGTTTATCTACCGTGGCCGGGATATCAATGGTTCCGTGCTGGCCCTGGAGGACCCGCTACGGGAAACTTTGTCGGCACAGGCCGCAGGCACGGAATCAGGCCTCGTCGACAGGCTCTTTGCCCTCACCGCGGTATTCCCCTCCCCCGTGGCCAGCCACCCCGAATTCCGCTCAGCTGTCAAAGGCCACGCAGCCGATCTGCTCGGCGTCGTACCGGGACGCTAGGTGTAACTCTTACGGACGTTGTGAACGCGTTCGATAGGTGAGAGGCCCCCGATCCCGGTATGGGCTCGGTGATGATTGTAGTGATGAAGCCAG
>NZ_JBNHFK010000015.1:0-20622 GCF_059090185.1 Arthrobacter sp. MDT1-49-2 | reverse complement strand
CTTGCATGTGTTAAGCACGCCGCCAGCGTTCATCCTGAGCCAGGATCAAACTCTCCGTAAATGTTTTACAGACACAATGCCGGGGCCAAGGAAAATTAGCCGCCAGGCACTGCACTAAATTCGAAACCGGCTAAAAAAACCGTTCCAAACCCACGGGGTGGGCGGACACGGTCGATTCAACCAATCAAAATAAATTGGTATCAATAAACTTGGCACACTATTGAGTTCTCAAACAACAGACTGCTTCCGGCACCGGCAGGCTGATCTGCGAAGATCTAAGCTCTGCGTCGCTCCGGAGCAACTTTTCTATCTTAGCCACACTGACTTGGTAGTGTCAAACCGGCCGTTTGCCTGTCCGGCGAACCGGAGGAAGACCAGCTTCCCAGACTCACGACTGCTCGATTACCTCGTTCAGCGCGGGTATTTACTCTAGCACGGTTTGGGCCGGGCTGCGCACACCGTGGGACGGCGCAGCCCGGCACCCCGCAGGATAGGGAAAGTCCCCTACTTTCGCGGGACCAGGTACAGCACACCCAGCGGCGGAACCGTCAGGGTGGCGGATGCCGGCTGGCCGTTGCACGGACCTTCGACTGCCTGCACTACACCCATGTTGCCTACACCGGACCCGCCGAACTCGGCGGCGTCGGTGTTCAGCGCTTCCACCCATTCACCGGCCCACGGCATGCCGAGCCGGAATTCCTGATGGGGTGCTCCGGCGAAGTTGGCAATGCAGACCAGCGGATTGCCCTGATGGTCCCAGCGGATAAAGGAGAGCACGTTGTGCGCGCCGTCGTTCTCATTGATCCACTGGAAGCCGGCCGGCTCATTGTCGCGTTCGGAGAGAGCCGGGGTGGCACGGTAAATCTCGTTGAGCTGCTTCACCATCAGCTGGACGCCTTTATGCTGCGGGGTGTCCGTCAGGTACCAGTCCAGCCCGTACTGCTCGGACCATTCCGCCTCCTGGCCGAACTCCGTGCCCATAAAGATGAGCTGTTTGCCGGGGTGGGCCCACTGGAACGCCAGGTAGGCGCGAAGATTGGCCAGCTGCTGCCAGCGGTCTCCGGGCATTTTCCGCAGCAGTGATCCCTTTCCGTGCACCACTTCGTCATGGCTGATGGGCAGCAGGAAGTTCTCGGTGTACGCGTACACCAGGGAGAACGTGAGCTTGGCATGGTGGTAGACCCGGTTGATGGGATCCTCGGCCATGTACTGGAGGGTGTCGTGCATCCATCCCATGTTCCACTTCAGGCCGAACCCGAGACCGCCGGTGCTGGTGGGGCGCGTGACGCCCGGGAACGCCGTGGACTCTTCGGCGATCATCACAATGCCCGGGACCCGCTTGTAGGCGGTCGCGTTGACCTCCTGCAGGAAGGAGATGGCCTCGAGGTTTTCCCGTCCGCCGAAGGCGTTCGGGCGCCACTGGTCTGCCGGCCGGGAGTAGTCCAGGTACAGCATGGAGGCGACGGCGTCGACCCGCAGGCCGTCGATGTGGAACTCCTCGAGCCAGTACACGGCGTTGGCAACCAGGAAGTTGCGGACCTCGCGGCGTCCGTAGTCGAAAATCAGTGTTCCCCAGTCCGGGTGTTCACCGCGCCAGGGGTCGCCGTGTTCGTACAGCGTCTGCCCGTCGAACTTCGCCAGCGCCCACTCGTCCTTGGGGAAGTGCGCCGGCACCCAGTCGAGAATGACGCCGATGCCGGCCTGGTGCAGGGTGTCCACGAGATAGCGGAACTCGTCCGGATGACCGAACCGTGCAGTGGGGGCGAAGTAGGAGGTGACCTGGTAGCCCCAGGATCCGCCGAAGGGGTGCTCAGCAACGGGCATGAATTCCACGTGGGTGAAGCCCTGCCACTTGACGTACTCCGCCAGCTGGTCTGCCATTTCCCGGTAGTTCAGGCCCAGGCGCCAGGAGCCCAGGTGCACTTCATACACACTCATGGGTGAGTTGTGCGGGTCGTGGGCGGCGCGGGCTTCCATCCACTCGGCGTCGTTGAACTCGTACTTGGACTCGACCACGCGGGAGCCCGTCAGCGGCGGCACTTCGGTGCCCTTGGCCATGGGATCGGCCTTTTCGCGCCACACTCCGTCGCTGCCCAGGATCTCGTACTTGTAGCGGGCTCCGGGCTCAACACCGGGCAGGAACAGTTCCCATACGCCCGAGCTGCCCAGGGATCGCATGGCATTGATCGTGCCGTTCCAGGCGTTGAAATCGCCCTTGACCCGGACAGCCTGCGCGTTCGGTGCCCAGACAGCGAAACTGACGCCGGAGATATCCCCGAGCACCGAGTTGTAATGGTGCAGGTTGGCGCCGAGGACGGTCCAGAGATTCTCGTGCCTGCCCTCGCCGATCAGGTGCAGGTCCATGTCGCCCAGCGACGGAAGGAAACGGTACGGGTCATCAAAAAGCTGGGGCTCCCCGCCGTCGTAGGTGACCTCCACCCGGTAGTCAGGAACCGTTCCGGGCGTCTCAGCCGGCAGGGTTCCCACCCAGATGCCGTTGTACTCGTGGCTCAGCGGCACCCGGTGTCCGGGGGTGATAGCCGTGACCTCCCGGGCCAGCGGACGCAGGGTGCGGATAGTCACGGTTCCGGACTCATCCAAGTGGGCGCCCAGAATGGCGTGCGGCTGGTAGTAGCGCCCTTCGGAAACGGCCTGCAGCACATCTTCCGCCACCTGGATCGGGCCCGTGGACACCGGAGCCGCAGTGGGCGCGGCGGCCGGAGCGGAAGGCTGCACCGTGGCGTCTGCCGCCTCGGGATCTACGGTGGCGGAGGTGGACCGCGGCTTGCGTGGCTTGTTCACTGTGCTCTCTTCCTGGCTTTCGTTTGCTCGCCGTGCATTGTCCGCCTGCGCCAGGATCTGGCGGGCGGCAGCCGCCGGCACGCTGATCCAGCGCGGACGGTTTCGAATCTCGTACACAACTTCGTACAGCGCCTTGTCCAGCCACAGGGCCAGGAACAGCGGGTCGCTGCGGTTAATCGCGGTACCGGTTTCCTTTTCGTACCCGCGGAGGAAGGCGTCCGAGGCGGACGCCGCCCAACGGTACGCCGCTTCGTTGCGCTGCTGCTCGTCTCCGCCGGCAGCCTGGTCCCCGTCGATCAGCGCAACCCCGGCTGCGTAGTCGATGGAGCGGAGCATCCCCACCACATCGCGGAGCGGGGCGTCGGGAACACTGCGCTCCGCTGCCGGCCGCAGCGGTTCACCCTCGAAGTCGAGGATGATCCAGCCCCGTTCCGGTACGCGCAGCACCTGGCCGAGGTGGTAGTCCGCATGGATCCGCTGCAGGTTCGGCAGGACCTGCAGGTTGTTGACCTGCTGCAGCAGGTACTCGACGGCGTCGTCGAAATCGCCCACCGTTTCACCGGCCTCCGCCCATTCCCAGCGGATCCGGGAGGTCAGCGAGTCAAGGAACTCCTCGCGTTCCGCGGCCGTGGGCGGGCGGCTGCCAAAGGCGACCGCCAGCTGCTGGTGGATACGGCCGGTGGCAGCCCCCAGCTCCTCAGCCTCGGCAGTAAAGTCACGGCCCGCGAGTGCTGCCGCGGACGCGGTGCGCCAGGCGTCCTCGCTACCGGGGAAGAATTCCCGCAGCACCGACAGATGTCCGGTCAGCCAGGTATCCCCGGAGCCCGCATCCGTCCAGGAGCCGGTAACCCAACCGTAGGTCGCCGGGACGTCCACGGATCCGACCTCGGTAAGCCGGGCGCTGACTTCGACGTCGGGGCTGATCCCCGCGGCAACCACCCGGTAGAACTTCACGATCAGCGGCGCTTCCGGGGCGGTCACAATCACCGAGGTGTTGGACTGTTCCCCCTTAAGTACCTTGGTGGGCAGCGGCTCGGTAAACGGCTCCCAGTCGGGGAAACCGTCCTGGCCGAAGCCGTGGGTGTGCCCGTCCAGCGAGGATGCCTGCGAACG
This sequence comes from Arthrobacter sp. MDT1-49-2, assembly GCF_059090185.1. Taxonomy (NCBI): domain Bacteria; kingdom Bacillati; phylum Actinomycetota; class Actinomycetes; order Micrococcales; family Micrococcaceae; genus Arthrobacter; species Arthrobacter sp. MDT1-49-2. The sequence continues at coordinate 16,707 of NZ_JBNHFK010000015.1, read as the reverse complement.
CATCAGCTCCAGCCATGCCGTGACGAAGACCGGGTCGGCGGTGGCATCGTAAAGCCACCGCTCCCCCAGTTCCTCATGGTGTGCCCTGCCCAGCAGCGCACCCTCCAACTCGGACGCCGGCGCGGACCGGTAACTCACCGGGACGCTGATGACATCCCTGCGCTCCCCGGAGACGACGGCGACCAGGTGGACTTCCATGCCTACCTGGCCTGCGGGGTCTTCGAGCCGGATCCCGCCCACCCGCTCCAGCAGGACGTCCCGCCCCTTGGCCGGGAACCATCGTTGCCCGGGCAGCCAGGATGTGAGCAGTTCGGGCAGGGACGGGGTCAGCTGGGTCATTTCCGTGCGGCCTCCGAGATCGGTATGAGTGGGATTGCTTCGGTCTGGGGCGAGGACGTATCCGACTTCGTCGAGCGCAGGCGCAGCCAGTAGAAATCGTGGCTGCCCAGGGTCAGGGTCAGGGAACCGTCTTCACCGATTGTCGGGAAGAGCGTCCCGCCGAATGCGTCCCGCAGGCCGCGGTTGGCGAACTCCGGCAGCTTCATGGTCGCGGAGATCGGATGCTGGGAGAGGTTGAAGATGCACAGCATGGTCTCCCCCACCTCCCCTTCCGGGTTGTTGTCCGGAAGTTCGCGGACGAAGGCCAGGGCTGCCTCGGCGTCGGTCGGAACGTTCCGGTAGGAGCCGAGTCCGAAGGCGGGATGCGAGCGGCGGACCATGATCATCTGCCGGATCCAGTGCAGCAGCGAGCTAGAGCTGGCCAGCTGCGCCTCCACATTGACGTGGTTGTAGTGGTAGACGAGCGACTGGACCACCGGCAGGTAGAGCTTGCCCGGATCAGCCGTGGAGAACCCGGCGTTGCGGTCAGGGTTCCACTGCATGGGCGTCCGCGAGGAGTCGCGGTCCTCCAGCCAGATGTTGTCCCCCATCCCCAGTTCGTCCCCGTAGTAAAGGAACGGGCTGCCCGGCAGTGCCAGCAGCATGGCGTGGATGAGTTCGATTTCCGAGCGGGAATTGTCCAGCAGCGGGGCAAGCCGGCGGCGGATGCCAATGTTGGCGCGCATCCGCGAGTCCGGTGCGTACCAGCCGAGCATGGCCTGGCGTTCCTCGTTGGTGACCATTTCCAGCGTCAGCTCATCGTGGTTGCGCAGGAAGGTGCCCCACTGTGCGCCCGGCGGAATGTCCGGGGTCTCCTCCATGGTCTGGATAATCGGGGCGGCCTTCTGGTCCCGCAGCGCGTAGAACAACCGCGGCATGATCGGGAAGTGGAAGCACATGTGGCACTCGTCGCCGGTTTCGTCGCCGAAGTACTCCACCACTTCGTGCGGCATCTGGTTCGCCTCGGCGATGATCACGCGGCCCGGGTAGTTCTCATCCACCATGGTCCGCAGGTCCTTGAGGAACCGGTGCGTGGCAGGGAGGTTCTCACAGTTCGTTCCGTCTTCTTCGAAGAGGTACGGGATCGCGTCGGCCCGGAAGCCGTCGATGCCCTGGTCCAGCCAGAACCGGACGACGTCGAAGATGGCCTCGACCACCTTGGGGTTCTCAAAGTTCAGGTCCGGCTGGTGGCTGAAGAAGCGGTGCCAGAAGAACTGCCGGCGAACCGGATCGAAGGTCCAGTTCGATTCCTCCGTGTCCACGAAGATGATCCGTGCGTCTTCATACTTCTCATCCGTGTCGGACCAGACGTAGAAATCGCCGTAGGGACCGTCAGGATCGCTGCGGGATTCCTCGAACCACGGGTGCTTGTCCGAGGTGTGGTTCAGCGGCAGGTCGATGATGACGCGCAGTCCACGGGCATGGGCTTCGGCCACGAGGCGCTTGAAGTCACTGATGGTGCCGAATTCGTCCAGGACGTCGTAGTAGTCGGAGATGTCGTAGCCGCCGTCGCGCAGCGGCGACTTGAAGAACGGCGGCAGCCACAGGCAGTCGATACCCAGCCACTGCAGGTAGTCCAGTTTTTCGATCAGGCCGCTGAAATCGCCTGACCCGTCCCCGTTGGCGTCCGCGAAGCCGCGGACGAGTACCTCATAGAAAACGGCCTTGCGGTACCAATGCGGATCATTGGTCAAGCCGGGTGCGTGCAGTTGAAACGGGTTGGGCACTAGGAGTTCCTCCGAACTGACAGGATGTGCGCGGGTTCAAAGTGGGCATCGAGCCGGACGTAATTGTGGGCTCCCCAGCGCCAGCTTTGTCCGCTGATCAGGTCGTCCACCCAGAAGGTGCCGTCTTCGTTCAGGTCCCGGGGGTCCAGCTGGAGGGCATCGAGGTTCAGCGAGACGGTGGATTCGCGGGCGCTGTGGGGGTCCACGTTAACCACAATAATCAGAGTGTCCCGGCTGGTCGGATCGCCGGGGCGGGTCTCCTTGTGCTTGGAATACACCACGGTGGCCTCGTCGGTGCTGCTGTGCACTGTGAGGTTTTCCAGCTCGCCCAGGGCAGGATGCGCCCGCCTGATTTCGTTCAGCCGGGTGATGTACGGGGCCAGGCTGCGGCCCTCTGCTTCGGCTGCTGCGAAGTCGCGCTGCTTGTATTCGAACTTTTCGTTGTCGATGTACTCCTCGGCGCCGGGCCGGGCCACGTGCTCGAAGAGCTCGAAGCCTGCGTAAACGCCCCAGAGCGGGCTTCCCGTGGAGGCCAGCACGGAACGGATCTTGAACGCCCCGGGGCCCCCGTACTGCAGGAACTCGGTAAGGATGTCCGGCGTGTTCACGAAGAAATTCGGGCGGAAGAACGCCGAGGACTCGTGGGAAATTTCGGTGAAATAGTCCTCGATTTCCTTGCGGGTGTTCCGCCACGTGAAGTAGCTGTACGACTGCTGGAAACCGGCCTTCGCCAGGGCGTGCATCATGGGCGGCCGGGTAAAGGCCTCAGCGAGGAAGATCACGTCCGGATACTCCTCATTAACCGTGGCGATCAGCCATTCCCAGAACCGCAGCGGTTTCGTATGCGGGTTGTCTACCCGGAAGATCCGGACGCCGTGGCTGATCCACAACCGGACGATCCGCAGGATTTCCCGGGACAGGCCCTCATAGTCATTGTCAAAGTTCAGGGGATAGATGTCCTGGTACTTCTTCGGCGGGTTCTCCGCATAGGCGATCGTGCCGTCCACTCGGGTGGTGAACCACTCCGGATGGCTGGTCACCCACGGGTGGTCGGGTGATGCCTGCAGGGCCAGGTCGAGGGCGACCTCAAGGCCCAGTTCCCGGGCGGTGTCCACGAAGGCGTCGAAATCCTCGAAAGTCCCCAGATCCGGATGGATGGCGTCATGGCCTCCCTCGGCAGCGCCGATGGCCCAGGGCGAACCCGGATCCTGCGGACCTGCGACCAGGGTGTTGTTCGGGCCCTTGCGGTGTGTGGTGCCAATCGGGTGGATCGGCGGCAGGTAGATGACGTCAAAAGCCATATCCGCCACGCGCTGCAGGCTCCGGGCAGCGGTGCGGAACGTTCCGGAGGTCCACTCGCGGGTGGAGGGGTTGAACTGTGCGCCTTCGGAGCGCGGGAAAAACTCGTACCAGGCGCCCCGGCCGGCCAGCTCCCGTTCCACGCGGATCGGGAAACGGTCGGAGCTGGTCACCAGGTCACGGATCGGATCCCGCTTCAGCACGGCCCGGACGGCGTCTGTCCCGGCGGCGGCGAGCCGTTCGCCGACCTCGAGCCCGGTGTCGGCGAGCGCCTGGGCCGTAGTCCGGAGAATGTCAGCGTCTGTACCGGTGCGCTCGGCAGCGGCGGCGCTGAACAGCTGGTGGCCTTCGGTCAGCATCACCTCGACGTCGACGCCGGCGGCAATCTTGACCTCGGCATTGTGGTGCCAGGTGGCGTAGAGGTCGGCCCAGCCTTCCACCGCGAAACTCCAGTTACCTGTGCCTTCCGGCCGCAGCATGCCTTCCCAGCGGTCCAGCCCGAGGCCCACCGGGTGCATCCGGTTCCGTTGGACGACGTTTCCCTCGGGGTCGTAGAGGACGGCACTGGCACCTACCAGGTCATGCCCTTCACGGAACACGGTGGCGCCGATGATGAGGTCTTCCCCGGGCACCGCTTTGGCGGGGAATCGGCCGTAATCGAGAACGGGGGACACATTGGTGATCGGAATCCGGCCAAACCGCAGGTCCTTCGAGGGCAGATCTTCTGGTGTCAATGCGCTGGATGTGGTCACAGACTAGACGTTAGCGAGAATTCGGACAGAATGCTAAGGCAACGTACTTTTTCCCGTATCGCCGCAGGTCGGGCTCGGTTTGTCCCGGTTTTCAAGGCACCCGGCCAATTCGCCGTTTTTTGTCCGTCATTTCGGTTTATCCGGCCGGTATGTGCGCTAGCGTAGCCCGGGTGAAGGCAATCCGCAGATTTACGGTCCGAACTGTCCTCCCAGCCAGCATCGCCCCTCTTGGCCAGCTGGCGTCGAACCTGCGCTGGTCCTGGCACCAGCCCACACTTCGGCTATTTGAGAGCCTTGATCCCCAGGCCTGGCGCGCCAGCGGCGGCGACCCCGTGAAGCTGCTGGGGACGGTCAGCAGGGACAAGCTGGAAGCCATCGCCCGCGATGAGCACCTGGTCTCTGTCATCTCCGACCTGGGCAGGGATCTGGATCACTATCTCCACGATCCGCGCTGGTACCAGAATCTCGGCGAGGACGCCCCGCAGTCCATCGCCTACTTCTCCCCCGAGTACGGGATCAGCGCGGTGCTGCCACAGTACTCCGGCGGTCTGGGCATTCTGGCGGGTGACCATTTGAAGGCGGCCTCCGACCTGGGGCTGCCCCTGGTCGCGGTTGGGCTGCTGTACAAGGCCGGCTACTTCAAGCAGGCGCTTTCCCGCGACGGATGGCAGCTGGAAACCTATCCGGTACTGGATCCCAACGGACTGCCCCTGACCCTGCTGCGCGAGGAAGACGGCACACCCGCAAAGATCACCCTGCCGCTGCCGGACAACCGTCAGCTCTCCGCGCAGATCTGGCGGGCCGACGTCGGGCGCGTGCCGCTTCTGCTGCTCGACTCCGATGTCATCGGCAACGACGACGCCGCCCGCGGCATCACCGACCGGCTCTACGGCGGAGGCGGCGACCACCGGCTGCAGCAGGAACTGTTGCTGGGTATGGGCGGGGTCAAGGCCCTGCGCGTCTATCAGCGGCTCACCGGAGCCCCCGCGCCCGAGGTATTCCACACCAACGAGGGCCACGCCGGATTCCTGGGCGTGGAACGGATCCGCGAACTAATGGACCAGGGCATGACGTGGGAGGAGGCACTGACTGTTTCCCGTGCCTCCACGGTGTTCACCACCCACACCCCGGTGCCGGCCGGCATCGACCGCTTCGAGCAGGCACAGATCCGCCACTTCCTGAATGCCGGCCTGGCGCAGTCCGTGCCGACCGACAAGATCCTGGGGCTGGGTGCCGAGAATTATGACGGCGGGGACCCGGGCAAGTTCAACATGGCAGTGATGGGGCTGCGGCTGGCGCAGCGGGCCAACGGTGTGGCCAAACTGCACGGGGAAGTCTCCCGGGAGATGTTCTCCGGCCTCTGGCCGGGCTTTGACGTCTCCGAAGTGCCGATCACCTCGGTCACCAACGGCGTCCACGTTCCCACGTGGGTTGATCCGGCGGTGACGGAGCTCGCCAGCGAGAAGTTCGGCGTCGCGACCGTGCATGACCGTGACTGGGGCCGGGCCTACGAGATCGAGGACCGGGATCTGTGGGATCTGCGGCGGAAGCTGCGCAGCAACCTGGTCGAGGACGTCCGGCAGCGGGTGAAGCATGCCTGGCGCAAGCGCGGTGCGTCCGACGCGGAGCTGGCCTGGACGGACAACGTGCTGGACCCGGATGTACTGACCATAGGCTTTGCCCGCCGGGTGCCCACCTATAAGCGGCTGACGCTGATGCTGCGTGATCCCGCCCGGCTCAAGGCCCTGCTGCTGCACCCGACCCGGCCGATCCAGGTGGTGGTGGCAGGCAAGTCGCACCCGGCCGATGAACAGGGCAAAAAGATGATCCAGGACCTGGTCCGCTTCACGGATGATCCCGAGGTTCGCCACCGGATTGTCTTCCTGCCCAATTACGACATAGCGATGGCCCGCACCCTGTTCCCGGGCTGTGACGTGTGGCTGAACAATCCCCTGCGACCGCTGGAAGCCTCCGGTACCTCCGGGATGAAGTCCGCGATCAACGGCGGGTTGAATCTCTCCATCCTGGACGGATGGTGGGATGAGATGTACGACGGCAACAACGGCTGGGCGATTCCCTCCGCCAACCCCAGCAAGGGCACCCGTACCCGGGAGGTCTACAACGCCGACCAGCGCGACGACATCGAAGCTGCAGCGCTGTATGACCTGCTGGAAAACGCGGTGGGGCCGCTGTTCTATGGCAAGGAACCGCCCGCGGAGGCCGGTTCCGCGGGGCCGTCCGATCCCTCGGCGGATTCCCTGCCGCACGAATGGCTGGAAATGGTCAAGCACACGTTGGCGGACCTCGGACCGAACGTGTCGGCCTCCCGGATGCTCAAGGACTACGTCAACCGGCTCTACCGCCCCGCCAGTTCAAGCGGCCGGGCCATGGCCGCGAACGGTTATTCCGCGGCGAAGGAGCTGGCCTTGTGGATTACCCGCGTGCGTGACGGCTGGTCGACGGTACAGGTGGAACACGTGGATTCCGTGGGTGTCAGCGAAAACCCGCAGATCGGCGACAGCCTGACCGTACTGGCCTATGTGTCCCTGGGCTCGCTGCGTCCCGAGGACGTCAGCGTGGAAGCTGCTTACGGGGTCGTGCTGGAAAACGACAAGATCAGCGACCACCAGCTGCAGGTGCTGTCCCCTACCGAAGACCTGGGCTCCGGCAGGCATTTGTTCAAGGGAACCATCCGGATTGAGCAGGCAGGACCGTTCGGGTACACCGTGCGGGTGCTGCCCACGCACTCCGGCCTGGCTTCCAAGGCGGAACTGGGGCTCGTGGCCAACGCCTAGCGGCCCGTGTCCGGGGCGCGGCGTTTCCGGCCGACGCCCCGGCCGGACGCGGGCAAAGCAAACCGGCGCTAGGCGCGGTAGAAGCTCACGGCGTTCGCCGGAACGGTATCCATGTCCCCGGCCTGGAGCAGGGCGCCGCGGCGGCTGTCCTCGCCGGCGCCCGGGACATACCCGGTGGAAAACAGGAGCTGATAGCCATGCTCCGCGCCGTGCGGATCGGTTCCCGGGCGTGGATCGGTTCCCGGGCGCGGATCGGTTCCCGGCTGCGGATCGGTGCCCGCCACCGGGTCGATGCCCGCGTTCCGGCGTGCCGCTGACAGCGCATCGGCGTCCGGCAGCCGGATCTCCGCATCGGAAAGTCCGCCGTTGATGACTATCGATCCGTTCAGTGCCCCGTCGCCGGATCCGATCAGCACCTGCACCAGCCGGCAGTTCGGGTCATTCCACTGTTCCGGGGTCATCGGCTGACCGTCCTGGTCAAACCACAGCAGGAAGGACTGCCGCGGGTCGGCCGGGAAGCTGTAGGGCTGGCCGGCCAGGTATTCGCGGCGCAGGCGCAGCAGGCTCCGAGTGGTCGAGAGCATCCGCCGGCCGTCGTCGTCCAGGTCCCAGTGCAGCCAGGAAATCTCATTGTCCTGGCAGTAGGCGTTGTTGTTTCCGCGCTGGGTGCGGCCCCGTTCGTCTCCCGCGGTAATCATGGGCACACCGAGCGACATGGTGAGCGTCGCCATGAGGTTGCGGGCGGTCAGGGCGCGGGCGGCGTTGATCCGTTCGTCGTCAACGGGGCCTTCGGCGCCATGGTTATAACTGCGGTTTTCACCGGTTCCGTCCCGGTTCTCTTCGCCGTTGGCCTCGTTGTGCTTGCGTTCGAACATGGTCAGGTCCGCGAGGGTGAACCCGTCGTGTGCCGTGACAAAGTTGACGGACGCCAGCGCCGTGCGGCCCGATTCGGCAAACAGATGGGCCGATCCGGCCAGCGCCCCGGCAATCCGGGCCAGGGACCCGCCCTCTCCGCCACCGGCAATGGCTGCCTGATCACGGAGCCAGAAGTCCCGGACAATGTCGCGGAAATGGTCATTCCAGTCGGCCCAGCCCGGCGGGAATCTGCCGGTCTGCCACCCGTCCGGGCCCAGGTCCCACGGTTCGGAAATAAGTTTGACGTCCTGCAGGACGGAGTCTGCCGCCACTGCAACCAGGAAGGGGTGGCGCGGATCGAACTTACCCTCGGCGTTGCGGCACAGGGTGGGGGCCAGATCAAAGCGGAACCCGTCCACCTGGAATTCCTGCACCCAGTACCGCAGTGAGTCCAGGGCAAGCTGGACAACGCGCGGCTCACTGAAATCCAGGGTGTTGCCGCAGCCCGTGGTGTCCAGGTACTCGCCGCCGGGTGCGTGCCGGTAGTACACGGCGTCGCCCAGCCCGCGCCAGCTCAGCGCCGGCTGCTCGGCGCGCCCCTCTGCGGTGTGGTTGTAGACCACGTCCAGGATTACCTCGATGCCGGCCTCGTGCAGGGATTTCACCATGGCCTTCACTTCATCCTGAACGGCCTTGGCACCGGCCTTCCGGGCAGCTTCGGTGGCGTAGCCGGTGTGCGGGGCGAAGAAACCCAGGGTGTTGTAGCCCCAGTAGTTGCTCAGCCCCAGCTCCTGCAGGTGCAGTTCGTCGATGTGGAAATGCACCGGCAGCAGCTCCACAGCGGTGATGCCGAGGTCCCGGAGGTAGTCCACCATGACCGGATGCCCCATGCCGGCATAGGTTCCCCGGAGTTCCTCGGGGATGCCGGGGTGCAGCATGGTCTGCCCGCGGACACTGGCTTCGTAGACCACCGTGTCCCGCCACGGGGTGTGCGGCCGCTGCGAATTGCCCCAGTCGAAGCCGCTGCCCGTGTAGACGGAAAAATAGAGCGGTTCCCCGCCGGGTTCACCGGTTTCCTCAATGCCTCGCCCATAGGGATCCAGCAGCAGCTGGAAGCTGCCGGGTTCACCTGGCAGCTCCTTCCCCCGCGGCCAGAAACCGTACCGGTGGCCGTGCCTGAGCCCATGGACCCGCCCGTGGTGAATCCCGGGCACCGTGTCCACCAGCGGCGCCGACGCCCAGACTCCGGGGGAGGTCTCGAAATACACATCCACTGCGGGCAGGCCCGGGGCGTAGACGGACACGTTGACGGCTCCGGGAACGTCCGGCACACCGGGAACGGTATGCCGGACGCCCAAGGGAAAGGGCCGCGAGTCCCGCTGTGATGCGGTGCCCGCGGCAGTTCCGGTGATCACGTGCGCCATGTTGCCCTTCGCTGCTGGGGCTCCGTCCGGATTAGGCGGAGCGCTGCCGGGAAATCTCGTACAGAGTGATACCGACAGCCATGGAGGCGTTGAGGGACTCCATGGCGGAGTCGATCGGAATGGAGACGATCTGGTCGCAGTTCTCGCGGACCAGGCGGGACAGGCCCTTGCCCTCGGAACCGACCACAATGCAGATCGGTTCCTTGGCCAGCACGATCGACGGCAGCGAGACATCGCCGTCGCCGTCCAGGCCGAGAACGAAAATGCCCATCTTCTTGAACGTCTTCAGGGTGTTGTTCAGGTTGCCGGCCCGGGCCACCGGAACGCGGACGGCTGCACCGGCGCTGGTCTTCCAGGCCGAGGCGGTGACGCCCACGGCGCGGCGTTCGGGCACGATCACGCCGTGCGCGCTGAAAGCGGAAGCGGAGCGGATGATCGCACCGAGGTTACGCGGATCGGTGATGCCGTCCAGGGCCACGAACAGCGGCGCGTTGCGGATGTGCCCCTTCTTCCAGGCTTCGATGGTCTCCGAGGCCAGGTCCGTGGGGTCGGCGTATTCATACGGCGGGATCTGCAGGACCAGGCCCTGGTGCACGGCCTCGTTGGTCATGCGGTCCAGTTCCGGCTTGTGGGTTTCCATCACCGGCAGGCCGCGCTCCGCGGCCATCTTCAGGGATTCGCGGACACGGTCATCCATGTCGATGCGCACGGCAACGTGCAGGGCCTTGGCGGGGATGCCTGCCCGCAGTGCCTCCACTACGGAGTTGCGCCCGGTGACGACCTCTTCGGCGACCTTGCCGCGGACGTTGTTGCCGCTACGGCCGCCGGCGCGGGCATCAGTGCGCTTGGCGGCGGAACGCTCCGCGAGCTGCTTGTTCTTGAACGCCTTGTGGTAGGGGCGGTCTTCAGCCTTGGGTGTGGGGCCCTTACCCTCGAGGGCCTTGCGGCCGAGCCCGCCGGTACCGCCGCTGGGACCCTTCTTGGCTTTGCGCATTGCGCCGGGACGTCCATTGTTGGCCATCGGTTACACCTTTACTAGAAGAAAGCATTCTCTTCCAGTTTACGCAGTCCGCAGCCGGGTTGCCGGACAACGGCCGGACAGTGCCCCCAAAGCCGGGCAGGACTCAGGCAACACTCCAGGTTGCGCCGTCCGCAGTGTCCTCCACGGTGATGCCGGCGGCCGCCAGGGAATCCCGGATTGCGTCGGCCCGTGCCCAGTCCTTTTCCGCGCGGGCCTGCCGGCGCTCGGACAGGCGCTCCTGCACCAGGGCATCCAGGGCGGCGTCCGCCGGGCCCGACGCCGCTGCTGCTCCGGCCGTGTCATCCAGGCCCAGGACGGAAGTCATGTTCAACACCGCATGGAGCGCGTTCCGGGCGGCGTCCTTATCGTCCTCAGCAAGAGCCGTGTTGCCGGCGCGGACGGTCTCGTGCAGCACAGCCAAGGCCTGCGGCACGTTCAGGTCATCATCCATGGCGGCAGCGAAAGCGTCGGGCATGGCGCGACTGTCCAGGACAAAGCCGGAATCCCCGGTCCCGTACACCTTGGCGCGGGCCTTGGCGATAAACCCGTCGATGCGTTCGACGGCGGCCGCCGCCTCCTGCAGGGACGTGGGCCGGTAGTCGAGCACGGAGCGGTAGTGCGCCTGGCCGAGGTAGTAGCGGACCACGCGGGGGCTGGCCTGTGCCAGCATCTGCGCGGGGCTGACGGTATTGCCGACCGACTTGGACATCTTTTCGCCCTCGAAGGTGACCATGCCGTTGTGCATCCAGAAGTTCGCGAACCCGTGGCCGGCGGCCTGGGACTGTGCCATTTCGTTTTCGTGGTGCGGGAAACGCAGGTCCAGTCCGCCGCCGTGGATGTCGAATTCGGTGCCGAGGTATTTGGTGACCATGGCCGAGCACTCCAGGTGCCAGCCCGGCCGGCCGCGTCCCCACGGGCTGTCCCAGGCGGCCGTTTCCGGCTCTCCCTCCTTATGGCCCTTCCACAGCGCGAAGTCCCGCGGATCCCGCTTGCCGCGCGGGCCGGCGTCGGGCGCCGCCTGCATGTCATCGATGCTCTGGTGGGTCAAGGACCCGTACTTCTGCCAGGAGCGCACGTCGAAATACACGTCGCCGGAGTCATCCAGGGCCGGATAGGCGTGGCCGCGTTCAATCAGCGCGGCGATCAGCGCATGCATTTCGGGGATGTGTCCGGTGGCGCGCGGTTCGTAGGTGGGCCGCTGCACGCCGAGGGTGTCGTAGGCGCGGGCAAACTCCTGCTCGTAGCGGTAGGCCAGCGCCCACCACGGTTCGTCCGGGACGACGCCGTCGCCCGGCTGCGCCCCTACGGAGTCGGCGGCCTTGGCCAGGATCTTGTCGTCAATATCCGTCACATTGCGCACCACCGTGACGGCCAGGCCGCGGTAGCGGAGCCAGCGGGTGAGCTGGTCGAAGGCGATGGCGGAACGGATGTGCCCTACGTGCGGCAATCCCTGCACGGTGGCACCGCAGTAGTAGAGGCTGGCCTTGCCTTCCACCAGGGGAACGAAGTCCCGGACCTGCGCTGTTGCCGTGTCATAGAATCTCAAGCTCACTGCTCTAGGCTAGCGGAAACCCCGCGTGCGCAGTCAGTCGCGGGGCGCGGCGGGAACCGGGGCAACGACGGCGGTGGCTACTGCGGCGATTCCCTCGCCGCGGCCGGTGAAGCCCAATCCGTCGGTGGTGGTGGCGGAGACGCTGACCGGTGCGCCGGCCGCCTCGCTGAGGACCGCTTCGGCCTGGGCGCGGCGGGGGCTGAACTTCGGCCGGTTGCCGATCAGCTGCACGGCAATGTTCCCGATCTCAAAGCCGGCGTCCCGGACAATCCGTGCCGCTTCGGCCAGCAGGACCGTTCCCGGGGCACCGGCGTATTCCGGCCGGTCCGTGCCGAAATGCGTGCCAAGATCCCCCAACCCCGCTGCGGAGAACAGGGCATCCGCTGCTGCGTGGGCCACCGGGTCGCCGTCGGAATGCCCGGCAAGGCCCCGTTCGCCCTCCCAGAGCAGGCCGGCAACCCACAGCGGGCGCGGGGCATCCTCCGGGGCGAAGGCGTGCACATCGACGCCGATGCCGGTACGGGGCAGGACCATGGTCATATCTCCTCGCGATGGCCGCCGGCAAGGATCGCTTCCGCGAGCACCAGGTCCAACGGGGTGGTGATTTTCAGGGACAGCTGTGAGCCCTCGACCACGAAGACGTCGATGCCCAGGGACTCGGCCAGCATGGCGTCATCGGTGACGGCGGCGGCCTGTTCCGGCGGAAAGGCCAACGCGGCCTCGTGCGCGCGGCGCAGCAGGTCCGCGTCGAAGCCCTGCGGGGTCTGCACGGCGCGCAGCCGCGAACGGTCCGGCGTTCCGGTGACCCGGCGGGCGGCAATAGTGTTCTGCGGCGCCGGCACCGGGGCGGTGTCCTTCACCGTGTCCACCACGGGCACTGCCGGAATCACCGCGCGGGCACCGGCGTCCAGGGCTGAGGCCACGCGGCGGAACACCCCGGGAGGGGTCAGCGCACGCGCTGCGTCGTGAACCAGCACTGCATCCAGATCTGTGGGCAGGAGGGCCAGCGCGGCCCGTACGGACTCGGGCCGGGTGGCACCGCCGTCGACCGTCACCACGGTGCCGGCAAATTCAGGTGCAGCGCAGATGCCGCGCATCAGGGTATCTCCGGCGGGCACGGCGACGACGACGGCGGCCGCTATCTCCGCTGCCTGCACGGCGCGCAGCGCGTGGACGAGCATTGGTTCGCCGGCAAGGGGGACCTGGGCTTTGGGCACGCCATAGCCAAGGCGCTGGCCGGAGCCGCCGGCCACCACAATGACGCCGATGCGCGGCTGGGGGTTGGTAGGTGAGGGCACGATTCCAGCCTAATGCCCCGGCAGGGGGCCTTAAACAACAATTGCCGGCCCCCTGGGGACCGGCAATCGCAGGAAAATTCTCAACTGCCTAGCTTGCGAGAACCTCGTCAAGCACGGCCGCTGCCTGGTCTTCATCCGTTTTCTCAGCAAGCGCCAGTTCCGAAATCAGAATCTGGCGTGCCTTGGCGAGCATTCGCTTCTCGCCTGCGGACAGCCCGCGGTCATGGTCGCGGCGCCAGAGGTCGCGGACGACCTCAGCCACCTTGACGACATCACCTGATGCGAGCTTTTCCAGGTTTGCCTTGTATCGGCGCGACCAGTTAGTGGGCTCTTCAGTGAGCTCGGCGCGGAGCACATCAAACACGTGCTCCAAACCTTCCTTGCCCACTACATCGCGCACCCCAACGAGGTCGACGTTTTCAGCCGGTACTTCAATGGTCAGATCACCCTGGGCCACCTTCAGCTTGAGATACATTTTCTCTTCGCCTTTGATGGTTCGCATCTTGATCTCTTCGATCTTCGCGGCACCGTGGTGAGGGTAAACAACTGTTTCGCCAACCTCAAAAACCATGTGGTCTTTCCCCTTTCCCGGCCCTCAGTTTAGCAGAGATGCGACACGCCGAGTAGAGTTTTCGCAGGTCAGGTATATCTTGGCCCTCCGTGTGGGTACCATGCAGCCTCACGCAGGTACCCCGAGGCCGCCGGCATTCACCGTCCCGCCCTGTCACTGCGGCCCGTAAAATCCAGTTTTTTACCCATTTGCCGATAGGCTAGGCAGCAAAGATAGCCTCAGGTCGGTAGACCGCAATACTTCAGGAGTTTGTGCTGTGAGATTCACACCCAAGAACCGGGTCCGGCGCACCGCTGCAGCCGGTGTCATCGCGCTGGCCATGCTGGGCTCGGCAGGCTGCAGCGCAGTGAACGATCAGGCAACGACTGCCCAGTATGCGCCTTCCGACGGCATTGTCGAGAACGTCGGCGACCTGCAGCTGCGCAACGTCCTGGTGGTCAGCGAAGGCTTCGGCGCGCAGGGACGGCTGATCGGCACGATCCTTAACGACTCCTCCGAGACGCAGTCCTTCACGCTTGCCGTGGGCGACTCCACCCTGCCCTGGGATCTGCCGGCCGGCGGGAAGGTCGTCTTTGAAGACGAGCCCCAGGAGAAGGTCCTTGTCCAGAAGATCGAGGCCGAGCCCGGCACCGGCATCGAGGCCCAGCTGAACCTCACCGGTGACAGCACCGAGCTGAACATCCCCGTGGTCAACGGTGACATGAAGGATTACGCGCCTTTCCTGCCCACCTCCGCTCCCACCGAGCCCGCTGCCGAGTCCACGGAGATGCCGACCGACTCCGCCACGGAGATGGCACCGGTGCCGGCCGCTACCGAAACCAGCAACGGCTAAGGATTCCTGTTCCCCGCACGGGGAAGAGTTGCCCGAAGGGGCCTGCGCTGCGGCGCAGGCCCCTTCTGCTGTCTTCGGGGAAGCGCGGGGTCAGGCTTCGAACTTGTACCCGAGGCCGCGGACCGTCACCAGGTGACGGGGCGCGGCGGAATCCGGTTCGATCTTCGCGCGCAGCCGTTTGACGTGGACGTCCAGGGTCTTGGTGTCACCCACGTAGTCCGCACCCCAGACCCGTTCAATGAGTTGGCCGCGGGTCAGCACCCGGCCCGCGTTGCGCAGCAGCATCTCCAGCAGCTCAAACTCCTTCAGCGGGAACTGCACGCCGGCGCCGTTGACCTGCACCACGTGGCGGTCCACGTCCATGCGCACCGGCCCGGCCTCCAGCGCCGCATCGGCGAAGTCGCCGACCTCTCCGCGGCGGCGCAGGACCGCACGCACCCGGGCCAGCAGTTCGCGCGAGGAGTAGGGCTTGGTCACGTAGTCGTCGGCCCCGATTTCCAGGCCCACCACCTTGTCGATCTCCGCGTCGCGGGCCGTCAGCATAATCACCGGGACGTCGGAGCGCTGGCGGATCCGGCGGCAGACCTCGGTTCCGGAGAGTCCGGGCAGCATAAGATCGAGCAGGATCAGATCGGCGCCGTTCCGCTCGAAGGCGGAGACGGCCTCAACACCGTTGTCCACCACCGCCACTTCGAAGCCTTCCCGCTCCAGCAGGTAGGACAGGGGGTCGCTGAAGGACTCCTCGTCTTCAACAATCAGGATCCGGGTCAAGCGGTGACTCCCTGCTCGAATTCACGGGTGTCAACAGGGTCCATTTCCGGCAGGCGGACGGTGAACGTGGACCCCTGCCCGGGGCGCGACCACAGATCGACTTCCCCGCCGTGGTTGGCGACAACGTGTTTGACGATGCTCAGCCCCAGACCGGTGCCGCCGGTGTGCCGTGACCGTGCTGAATCAATCCGGTAGAACCGTTCGAAGATGCGTTCCTGCTCTTCGGCAGCAATCCCGGGGCCCTGGTCCGTCACGGCCACCTGCGCCATGCCGTCTCTGGACTGCAGTCCGATCCCCACCCGGCTTCCCTCGGGGGAATAACGGATGGCGTTATCGATCAGGTTGCGGAACGCGGTGGTGAGCATGGGCGCATCCCCGTAGACGGCGGCGTCGGATGTCCCGCCGAGCAGAACCTCGATGTTTTTGTTCTCCGCGTTCAGCCGGTTGGCTTCGACGGCGTCTTCGAGCACGCGGGCCACGTTCACCGGCTTGGCGCGGTCCACAATGTCGGTGCTCTGGAGCCGGGAGAGTTCAATGATGTCCTGCACCAGCGCAGTGAGGCGGCTGGACTCCCGGCGCATCCGGCCGGCGAACCTGCGTACTGCTTCCTCGTCACCGGCCGCGTCATCCAGCGCCTCGGAGAGCAGCGAGATGGCCCCCACCGGGGTCTTCAGTTCATGCGAGACGTTTGCGACAAAATCGTTGCGGACCTCTTCGGTGCGCGTAATCTCCGTCCGGTCATCGGCCAGGATCAGCACATATTCCTCGCCCACGGTGGCCACCCGGACCTGCAGGATCAGCGCACCGTCCCCGAGCGGGCCCCGGGGCAGCTCCAGCCGGGACTCTTCGATCACCCCGTCACGGCGGACCCGCGCACAAATACCCAGCAGCTGCTCATTAACAATGGTGTGGCCGCGCACCAGTCCGAAGGCATAGGCGCCCGGGCTTGCCCGCACCACGCCGTCGATGGCGTCGGCAATGATGTAGGCGCGTCCAATGACGCTGAGCACCTCGGCGGCACCCTCGGGGATGGTGGGCTCGGAGACGTTGGCGAGGTCCCGGCGCTGGCGCTGGCTCGCGCCATAGGCCAGGACGCCGAAAGCACCCACGGCCAGGCCAAGCATGCCGGCCAGCAACGCCAGCAGTACAAGATTCACTCTCCTAGCTTAGGCATGTCTTCGCTGCGGGCAGGGATCCGGCGGTGGCTTTGCTTCGTCCGTTAAACTAACGTTCATCTAACGGGTCCGTGCGGTTAACCCCCGGCTGACATCCTGCAGGAGCGGCGTGGCCGTACTGCCCCGCTGATGTTCAGGATCCGCCGTTTCGAGAGGACGCTTCAGTGCGCAAGGTTTTTCAGGCCGAACTTCATCAGATCGGTGAGGAGTTGACCCAGATTTCTCAGTTGGTCACGGAGGCGATGCGGAAGGCAACG
>NZ_JBNHFK010000014.1:0-44920 GCF_059090185.1 Arthrobacter sp. MDT1-49-2 | reverse complement strand
GATGCCTGGCTTCATCACTACAATCATCACCGAGCCCATACCGGGATCGGGGGCCTCTCACCTATCGAACGCGTTCACAACGTCCGTAAGAGTTACAGCTAGCCGGCTAGAGCCAGTCCAGGGACTGTCCGTGCGGCCCCGTCAGGCCCACGGCTTTCCCATTATGGTGCAGCGCGAACAACGCCGGATCGGGCGTGCCGGGGACTTCCTCCAAACCCGGCACAACCCCTTGTCCCTCGTTGGAAATCCAGTGCACAGGACGCTCGGGGATACCAATGCGGGCGGTGAGGGTGTCCCGGAACGTTTCCCTCTCCGCCGGCGGCAGATAGGCGAGTACCGCGGTGTGGAACACCACGACGGCGGCGTCAGACGGGGCGGCGTCAATCAGTCCGGGGGTCAGGTCGTTCAGGTCCCCCGGGAACACCGGTGCGGGGGAGCGGGCCGCCGCCCCGGCTGCGGCATGCAGCCGGTCCCGGCGGTCTTCCATGCCGGGCCAGATCAGGGCCTGAAGCCAGGCCAGGTCCCCGGGGTCGGAGGGATCCAGCGGATTCAGGTCCACCCCGGCACGGTGGATGATCTCCGGACAGGCCTGCGGCAGCGGGGGATTGCCGGTGGTCCGGCAGTCCATCACCAGGTCGCTCCGGCCGGGATTGTTGATGACGGTACCGCCGTTGTACCGGTAGCCGTACCGGTCCGGATACAGGCACAGCCCGGCGGACGCTCCGGCTTCGATTAGTGCGAGCGGGCGTTCCTCGGCGGCGGCGATGTGTGCCAGAAGCGGGAGCAGGACGGCGCACCGGCGCGGTTCGTTGGTCTGGGTGCTGCGGTGCAGGACAACGTCCCTGATGCCGTCCCAGTCCCGCAGGAGGAAAGCCCGGAACCGGGCGTATGCTCCCGCTTCGGCCCCGCGGCTGCGGGCGGCGGCCGGAACAAGGTTGGGCTGGCGCTTGTTGTCAGGCAGCCCGTCGAGCAGTTCCAGCACTGCAGGATCCCGGCTGATTTCCGCCGCCCACTGCTCATATACGGCGGAGGAGCCTCGTGCCTCACGCCGGGCGAAGTCCGCATACCGCTTCGCCGTGGAAGCCATGTCAGGCCCCGTCTGCACCGACGGACGGCGGTTCGGCGGGCGAGAGGGTCTCAATCAGGTAGTCCACGCCCATCCGGTACCCGCTGATCCCGGCGCCGCAGATAACCACGCGGGCCACAGCGGAGACGAACGAATGGTGCCGGAACTCCTCGCGCCGGTGGATGTTGCTCAGGTGCACCTCCACCACGGGCAGCTCCACCCCGGACAGGGCATCGGCGATGGCGACCGATGTGTGGCTGTACCCCGCCGGGTTGATGACGATGCCGTCCGCCGTGCCGCGGGCGGCGTGGATGGCGTCGATCAGGTCGCCTTCGTGGTTGGACTGCACGCAGTCCACTGTCCAGCCGTGGGCGGAGGCGGCGGCCAGTGCCGCCGCCTCGACGTCCTCCAGCGAGTCGCTGCCGTAGATGGCCGGCTCACGGGTGCCCAGCAGGTTCAGGTTGGGTCCGTTGATGATGAGGAGGTTGCGGGTCTGTGCTGTAGTCATGGCTTAACTATGCCGGAGCGGATACCTGTGAAGACGGCAGATCGGCCGTGTTACGCGGTGTCATCCGCCGCGAAACGAGGGCGCCGGCAATGGTGACCAGGGACATCAGGGCCAGTACGACGCCGGGATGCCACCACGCTCCGCCGGTTTCCTGCCCGAACCACGCCGTGATGGAGGGGGTGAACCCGGAGAGGATGCCGGCAAAGCTGTAGGCCAGGGACATGGCGGTGAATCCGGTGCGGGCAGGGAACAGATCGGCCATCAGCCCGCCCAGGGCAGCCCACGCCGCCGTCGGGGCAATGCCGCCGATCAGGATGGTGAGGATGTACACCGGTTCGGTGGCTTTGCTGATGATGAAGTACAGCGGGAAGGAAATCAGCAAGGTGGCAACCGCCCCGGCCAGCACCATCCGCGCCGAACCGATCCGGTTGGCAAGGAAGCCGAAGGCCGGGATGGTGGCGAGTTGCAGGACCGAGCCCACCAAAGCCGCGTTCAGGACCGTGGATTGGGACAGTCCAAGCACCGTGATCCCGTAGGACTGGGTGTAGGTGGTCATCAGGAAGTAGGAGCCGATGCCGAGCAGGGCGGCGGAGGCGGCTACCAGTACGGCCAGCCACTGGGTGCGCAGCACTTCCAGGACAGGAACGCGGGTTACCTGGTGTGCCTTGGCGACGCCCTTGAAAACGGGGGTCTCGTCAATGGCCAGGCGCATGTACAGGGCAATGCCCATAAACGGGAATGCCAGCAGGAACGGGATGCGCCAAACGCCCGCCTCCATGGCTTCGTCGGAGACCTGGGCCAGCAGCAGGAAAATGCCGGTGACCATGATGGTGCCTACCGGGGACCCGATCTGCGGGATGGCGGCATACAGCGCACGCTTCCTGGGTGCTGCATGCTCGGTGGCAATCAGGATGGATCCGCCCCATTCACCGCCCACGGCCAGGCCCTGCAGCAGGCGGAGCAGGACCAGCAGCAGCGGGGCCCACACGCCGATGGTGTTGTAGTCCGGGAGCAGGCCGACCGCCCCGGTGGCTACACCCATCAGGACGATGGTGCCGATGAGGGAGGATTTACGGCCCACCCGGTCACCGATATGGCCGAACAGAATTGCCCCCAGCGGACGGGCCACGAAACCCATGCCCAGTGTCAGGAAGGACAGCAGTGTGCCGGTGAGCGGATCCACGTCGGGGAAGAAAATGCGGTTCAGTATCAGTGCTGCGGCAGTGCCGAAAACATAGAAGTCATAGGACTCCAGTGCGGTGCCCAGGAAGGATGCCCCGGCTACCTTGCGGGCCATCTTGGCTGACGAGGGTGATGCCGGTGTGGCCGGCGTGAGTGAAGTAGACACGGAAAGGAATTGTCCTATCCGCCGCCCCTTTCACCAAGCTCCTGAGTCCAAGGTCACATATGCGCCGTCATGCCGGACGGACGCTGCCTGCTACTCCCCGGGGATCGGGGCGTCCGTGGTAGGAACCTTCGGTGCGCTGGCAAGGATCAGGGCGCGGCCTGCAGCCACCAATGCCGGGCCCACGGCCGCTGCGTCCTGCACGTAACCGTGCACCATGGCGCCGTCGCGGAGCATCAGCAGCTGATCTGCCAGCTGCTCCGGGTTTTTGACCTCCAGCTGTGCGAGGCGGCCGGCAACCAGGCCGTGCAGCCAGCGGCGATGCTCGGAAACCACGCCACGGACCGGATGCTCGGGATCCGGATATTCGGCGGCGGCATTGATAAAGGGGCATCCGCGGAAATCCGGGGTGCAGGCTTCTGTGCCCATGGCTTCTGCAAGCTGGCGCAGGCCGGTGCAGGGATCCGGATCCAGCTCCTCGGCACGCCGGCGCATGCCCGCGGACTGCTCCTGCAGGTAGGCGACGACGAGATCATCCTTGGAACGGAAATGGCGGTAGAAGGTGACCTTGGTGGTCCCGGCAGCGGCAATGATTTTGTCCGCGCTGACGGCACGTACACCCTCGGTGTAGAAAAGGCTGGAGGCCCTGCGGAGAATGCGTTCGCGCACCTCCGACGGTTTGGCTGGCATTTCCCGTTCCCCCTGCTTCCGCTGCTGTTCCCACCTGTCGCGTCCCGCCTGTTGCGGTAGACGTACTAGTTAGTCTACCTTGAGGGGAACCGAGTTTTCCAACGAAGGAGTTCCCATGAGCGCTTTGTACACCGCAGCTGCCACCGCCACCGGAGACGGACGCAACGGCGAAGCCCGCACCAGCGACGGCAAGCTTGAGGTCAACCTTTCCACTCCTACCGAAATGGGCGGCTCCGGCGAGGGCACCAACCCCGAGCAGCTTTTCGCCACCGGTTATGCGGCCTGCTTCCTCTCGGCCCTGAAGATGGTTGCCCGGATGGAGAAGGCAGCCATCGCCGACGCCGCGGTGACCGCGGATGTCAGCATCTACAAGCAGGACGAGGGCGGCTTCAAGCTCGGCGTGGCCCTGCATGTGGAGATGTCCGGCGTGGATGAGGCAACGGCGGACAAGCTGGTCCAGGCCGCCCACCAGGTCTGCCCTTACTCCAACGCCACCCGCGGCAACATCGAGGTGGACCTGGACGTCACCGTCGGCTGATCTCCGGAAACCCTCACATACGCCACAGGCGCACTCCCCGGTCCGGGGGAGGGCGCCTGTGCTGTTTTCCGGGCGGTGCTACTTGCGCAGCGATTCCGCGATCTGCTGCATCACCGTGTTGTCGGCCAGGGTGCTCGAGTCCCCGGCTTCGCGTCCTTCCGCCACGTCCTTGAGGAGGCGGCGCATGATCTTTCCGCTGCGGGTCTTGGGCAGTTCGGGAACCACCAGGATGTGCCGCGGCTTGGCGATGGGACCGATCTCCTTGCCCACGTGGTTGCGCAGGGTGGTGACAATATCGTCGTCGTCCTTGGCGCTGCCGCGCAGGATCACGAACGCGACAACGGCCTCGCCGGTGGTGTCGTCCGCAGCGCCGACGACGGCGGCCTCGGCCACCGAGGGGTGGCTCACCAGAGCGGACTCGATCTCCGTGGTGGAGAGGCGGTGCCCGGACACGTTCATCACGTCATCTACGCGTCCCAGCAGCCAGATGTCACCGTCCTCATCCTTCTTGGCGCCGTCGCCGGCGAAGTACATGTTGTCGAACCGGGACCAGTAGGTCTCCTTGAACCGCTCCGGGTCTCCCCAGATGCCGCGCAGCATGGACGGCCAGGGTTCCTTGACCACCAGGAAGCCGCCGGAGCCGTTCGGAACCGGCTCGCCCATTTCGTCGACCACGTCCACCGAGATGCCCGGCACAGCCACCTGTGCGGACCCGGGCTTGGTGGCCGTGACGCCCGGCATGGGGGCGATCATGTGCGCACCGGTTTCGGTCTGCCACCAGGTATCCACTATGGGTGCGGGGTTTTCCTTCTTCCCGCCGTTCGCGCCGATGACGTTCCGGTACCACATCCAGGCCTCCGGGTTGATGGGTTCGCCCACCGTTCCCAGCACCCGGATGGAATCCAGGTTGAACTTCTGTGGAATGTCCCGGCCCCACTTCATGCAGGTGCGGATGGCCGTGGGTGCGGTGTACAGGATGGAGACCTTGTATTTTTCCACCAGCTCCCACCAGCGGCCCTGGTGCGGGGTGTCCGGCGTCCCCTCGTACATGAGCTGGGTGGCTCCGTTGATGAGCGGTGCGTAGGCAACGTAGCTGTGGCCGGTGACCCAGCCAATGTCGGCGGTGCACCAGTACACGTCCGTCTCCGGCTGCAGGTCAAAGGTGTTCCGGTGGGTGAACGCCGTCTGGGTCAGGAAACCGCCGGTGGTGTGCAGGATGCCCTTGGGCTTGCCGGTGGTGCCGGAGGTGTAGAGGATGAACAGCGGATGTTCCGAGTCGTGTCCGACGGCGGTGTGTTCGGTGTCCGCGGTGTCCACGACGTCGTGCCACCAGCGGTCCAGTCCCTCGGTCCACTCCACGGGCTCCCCGTTGCGCCGGACTACCAGCACGTTGTCCACCGTGTGGCCGGGCTCGGCGAGGGCGGCATCAACAGCGGGTTTGAGGGCGCTGGGCTTGCCGCGGCGGTAGGAGCCGTCGGCGGTGACCACAAGCTTAGCCTCCGCGTCATCGATCCGGCTGCGCAGGGCGTCAGCGGAGAAGCCGCCGAACACCACCGAATGGACTGCGCCTATCCGGGCGCAGGCCAGCATGGTGATCACGGCTTCGGGAATCATCGGCAGGTAGACCGCGACCCGGTCGCCCTTGGCCACACCGAGCGATTCGAAGGCGTTGGCTGCCTTCTTCACCTCTTCGGTGAGCGCCGCGTAGGTGTAGGTGCGGGTATCGCCGGGTTCGCCCTCGAAGTAGATGGCCACCCGGTCCCCGCGGCCCTCTTCCACATGGCGGTCCAGGGCGTTGTAGGCGGCGTTGAGTTTCCCGCCCACGAACCACTTGGCAAACGGGGCATCGGACCAGTCCAGGGCCTGGTCGAAATCCCGGTCCCAGGTGAGAATGCTGCGGGCCTGCCCGGCCCAGAACTCCGGGCCGTCCGCCGCGTCCGCGTAGAGGGACGGCTGCGCTACCGCAGCGGCTGCGAACTCGGCACTGGGCGGGAAACTCCGGCTTTCGTGCAGCAGGTTCTCGAAGGCGTCTCCGTGCTTCTTTGCAGGGGACTGATCAGACATAGTTGAACCCTTTCACTTCGCGTCAATCCATCACATGGCGATGGTGCATGGCTGGCAACCACACTAACGCCGGTTTTCCGCCATTGTGGCAGCCGTCACACAAAGAGTTACAAAACGGCCTGATTATGCGGTGAGCGGTATGTCACTGCCACGGGGCGCGCCGTCGCCCGGCTAGTCTGCCTCGCCGTCGTTGATTTAGGCTGTCTGAAGGAAGTAACCGCTTTTGTGCCGTATATGCGCACCTCCCGTTATCCGCAGGCCCGCTGGGTCCGGCGCGGAGGTCGTGAATGGAGATCAGTATGAATAACCCACCTGTTGAGAACGAGGCCAGCAGTACCGCCGGCTCTTCGGAAACCGGCGGCCATCCCTCCGCATCGGCACCCGGATCCGTGGCACAGCCGCAGGACGGGACCGCGGGCCACAGTGCACGCGAAGCCCTCGCCGGACCGTTCGGCCTCCGCGACATTGTGGTGGGCGCCTCCGCGCTCGTGATGCTCGTTGGCAGCGTGCTGCCGTTCATTACCGTTTTCAACCTGGGCATGGTGCGGGACCTGAACCTCTGGAACGGGTTCTCGCTGTTCTTCGTGGGTATCGGCATCCTGCTGCCGCTGCTGGTGGCCGGCCTGTTCGCCGCGCGCCGGCTGGCTCCGGGGACGAAGTTGCGCGTGGGATCCCTTTCCCTCGACCAGTTCGCCTCGGTCTCGGCAGTCCTGGCGCTCGCCTTCTTCTTCATTCAGACGGTAACGGACTTCTCGGTCGGGCCGATGATTGCCCTCATCGGGTCCCTGGGCCTGGTGGTTGCAACCACGCTGGCCCCGCACCTTCCGTTCTTCGCCGGCGAATTCAAGGAACGTCCCGAGGTTCCAGCCGTTCCGGCGGCACGCGAAACGCTGCCGCTGCGCCAGCGCCCGCCCCGGCCCAAGACCGAATCCGCTAATGCCTCGTCCGCGGCGCCGCGCCGCTTCGAGAACCCCATGCGCCGTCTCAGCGGACCGCGCCCTGCGGTACCGGCAACCGACCGTGGCGCTGATGCTTCGGCCGCCGCAGCCTCCGCCGGCGGGGCGGCTGGCTCCGCCGCGGGGACCGCCGTCGTCGGTACCGCAGGCGCCACGAAGGCGCAGGGCAGCCAGCCGCAGCCTACCCAGCCGGGCACTGTCGCGGCGCCGGGCACGTCCCAGCCCGTGGCCGGTCCGGCCACCCAGGCCCAGGACGTCCAGGCACCCGCTGCGTCTTCCGGCGGAGGCAATGCGGAGCCCCTGGCGGCGACAACCGTCAATCCGGTGGTGAGCAGGTCCGAGACCGCGGTCCCGGCAGCCGACGAAAGCGATGCCGAACCCATCACCGCCACCCGGGACGAGTCCGAGGCCGTCGTGGAGGCCTTCTGGTTCGCTGTCGGAACACCGCGGCAGATTGTCGATGAGCGGACCGGGCTGCCGCTGTTTATGTTCCACCCCGGAGACTGGGAACTGGGACTGGAAGACCGCGGTGACGAATTCCTGGTCCAGGACAAGCGCACCGGCCGCATCGGCGTGCTGCGGGACCTCAGCAACATCGAGCGCGTAGACACCGACCAGTAGCAACTGGCGCATGCCGGCACCCGTCATCAGCAACCAACGCGCTGCCAGCAGCGCACGATCGAACGCAGAAGGACAGCAGCATTGGCTAAGGCAACCGGTAATGATCCGTCCCTCCTCGCGCTGAAGCGAAGGGCCCGGCGGATCAACCGGATGCTGGGTGAGGTCTACCCGTATGCCGTGGCGGAACTGGACTTCGGGAACGCGTTTGAACTGCTCGTCGCTACGGTGCTGTCGGCACAGACCACGGACATCCGGGTGAATGCCGTGACGCCGATCCTGTTCGCCCGGTACCCGGATGCCCGGGCACTCTCCGAGGCAGACGACGAGACGCTCCAGGAGATCATCCGGCCCACCGGATTCTTCCGGGCGAAGGCCGCGAGCATCAAGGCGCTGTCCGCCCGGCTGGTGGATGAGTACGACGGCGAGGTGCCGAACCGGCTGGAAGATCTGGTGACCCTGCCAGGCGTCGGCCGGAAAACCGCCAATGTGGTGCTGGGCAACGCCTTTGGCGTCCCGGGGATTACGGTGGACACCCACTTCGGACGTCTGGCACGCCGGTTTGGCTGGACCACATCCAAAGACCCGGTCAAGGTGGAGGAGGATGTGGCGGCGCTGTTCGAACCCAAGGACTGGACGCCGCTGTCCAACCGGATCGTCTTCCACGGACGCCGCGTCTGCCACGCCAAAAAACCAGCCTGCGGTGCCTGCGCCGTCGCCCAGCTGTGCCCCTCCTACGGGGAGGGCGAAACCGACCCCGAGAAGGCACGGAAGCTGCTTAAGTACGAGCTGGCACCGGGCCGCGAAGAACTGCATGCCCGGATGATGGCAGCCGAAACCCGTGCCCAGCTGCGTGCCGCCGGATACGGACTGGAAGCATGAGCGCCGTCACGGATCTGGAAGCACTGGCCGCAGCTGTCGCCGCGGGCACAACGTCCTTCAACGCCAACATCAACCTGCTGCGCCGCAGCGTGGACCCTGCCACCGCGCGTCCGGCCGCCGTCCTGATCCTCTTCGGCGTGCTGGATGACCGGCCGGCGGACTTTTCCGCCGACGCAGTGCCGGCCGACGTCGACGTGCTGCTGATCGAGCGCGCCGCCACCCTGAACGATCACCCCGGCCAGGTGGCGTTCCCCGGCGGCTCCGTGGACGCCGAGGACGCCAGCGTGGTTGACGCCGCCCTCCGTGAGGCACGCGAGGAAACCGGCCTGGACCCGGCCGGCGTCAGGGTCCTCGGTTCCCTGCCCCAAATCGGACTGCCGTTCAGCAACTTCCTGGTGACCCCGGTGCTGGGCTGGTGGGACAAACCCACCCCCGTGGACGTGGTGGACTACGGCGAATCGGCAGCGGTTTTCCGGGTTCCCGTGGCGGACCTGATCAATCCCGAAAACCGCCGGACCGCGGTCCTCCCGGGCCAGGGCCGTTCGATGGGCACCCCGGCCTTCCTGGTCAATGATGTCCTCGTCTGGGGCTTTACCGGCATCATCCTCTCCAGCGTTCTGGATGAGCTTGGCTGGGCGCAGCCCTGGGATGAGGCCCGGGAGATTATCCCGGCCCTGTAGCTTTCCTCCGGTTCCGGCCCTGAGCCCCCGGCTGGGCGGGGCAAAGACTGGGCCCCGGCAGCGCTATTCTTTATATGCCCGAAAAATCGGGCGTCAGAAACGACCCATCCCGTCCAGGGAATGCCGTCCGGCTAGCAGGGGGAATCTATGGCCGTGGCGGCCACTACGCGCGCGCGGCACCGAGCCGCACCGGTACCCGCGGCGGGCACCCGGTTCCGCACCGATATCCAGGCCATGCGGGCCCTTGCCGTGGGCCTGGTGGTACTGAACCACCTCTGGCCCCTGCGGCTCCCCGGCGGCTATGTCGGCGTCGACGTGTTCTTCGTGATCTCCGGGTTCCTGATTTCGTCCCACCTGGTACGCGAGATCGAGGCCACCGGCAGGGTGCGGCTGTCTGCGTTCTACGCCCGGAGGGCCCGGCGGCTCTTCCCTGCCGCGTTCCTGGTGCTGGCAGCGTCCATGGTGCTGGCGCTGCTGGTGCTGCCGTACCCGCGCTGGGCCGCGACTGCACAGGAAGTGCTGGCCAGCGTTTTTTATGCCGAGAACTGGCTGCTCGCAGCCAAGAGTGTGGACTATTCCGCCATGACCGAGTCGGCCTCGGCAGTGCAGCACTATTGGTCGCTTTCGGTGGAGGAACAGTTCTATCTCCTCTGGCCGCTGACGCTGATCCTCTTCGCGGCTCTGGCCCGACGGTACGGGATCCCGGTGCGGCGGCTGCTGACGGCAGTGGTGCCGGCGGTCGCTCTGCTGTTCCTGGCCTACAGCATCTATGTCACGGGAAGCTCTCCCGAACAGGCCTATTTCGTCACCCCGGCACGGGTCTGGGAATTTGCCGTCGGTGCAGCGGTAGGGCTGGCCGCCGTGGAGCTGAAATCACTCGTGCTGCGGAACGTCCTGGCCATTGGCGGCTTTGGCCTGATCATCTTCAGCGCCCTCACCTTTGATGCCTCGACACCTTTCCCCGGTTCGGCCGCCCTGGTTCCGGTGATCGGCTCCGCGCTCGTGATCCTGGCCGGTACCGGTGTCCGCCGGCTGGGTCATGAGGTTCTCACGGGACTGGCCCCGGTGCAGTTCCTGGGCAAAATCTCCTACTCGCTGTATCTCTGGCACTGGCCGCTGATTGTTGCTGCCCCGTATGTCCTGCGCACCGTGCCGACTGCCCCTTACAAACTGGCCATCCTCGCCGTCGCCGTCGTGCTGGCCTGGGCCACTAAACGGTGGGTCGAAGATACCTGGATCAAACCGGGGTCCGGGCGGATGCGCCGGCACGTGGGGCGTCACACTGCAAGAATCCCGGGTTTCCGGGCCCCGGTCGCCGGTATGGCGGCGGTGGCTGCCTTGGCGGTGATACTGGGATCGGCTGGAGTCGTGAAGGAGAACCAGTCAGCGGAACTGGCTGCCGCGGGCGCCGAAGGCCCGTGCTATGGCCCGGCGGCGGTCGGCAACCGCGACTGCGGAGACCCTTTTGCCATCCCGGTTGCCCAGCCGCATATGGATCAGCACAACGCCTACGCCATAACGCCGGAGGAATGCGTTCTGGCGGGGGAAGGTGAGCTCGCGCTATACAACGCCCCGGTGATCTGCGATTACTCAGGCGGCAACCCGCAGGCGGAAACCGTGTGGCTGGTCGGTGATTCACATGGCCAGCACTGGCAGCAGGCCATCCTGAAGCTGGGGCAGGAACGGGGATGGCAGGTCAAGCTCAGCTTCCTTGGCGGCTGCCCCCTGCTGGATGCACCCGTCCGCTCGTTTTACGGGGCTGAAGTTGGGGCAACCGCGGTCGAAAACTGTGCACGGTGGAACCGGCTCGTTGCCGAAGCCATTGAGGCAGACACACCGGAACGGGTGTTCGTCAGCTCGTTTGTCGCCGAAGAGACCATCGATGACGGCACAGGCGCACCCCAGGAGGTTCAATACGCGAATGCACTGAGCCGAACCTGGCAACGCTGGGTGGATGCAGGAATTACCGTGGTGCCCCTAGCCGATCTGCCCTTAAACGGTTCGGTGCGGGATGAAGAATGCCTTGCCTTCAACGCATCCACCCCCGCCGACTGTGCGGTGGATCGCGAACTCGCACTGGGTCCGGATCCCTTTGTCGAGGCAGCCAAGGGATTCACCGAAGACGAGGTGAAACCGGTGGATATGACCGAGTTCTTCTGTGACCTGCACAAGTGTTACTCCGCTGTGGGCGGAGTGGCGGTGTATTACGACGCCAACCACATGAACGGAGTGTATGCCCGGCAGTTGGCCCCGTACCTGGGTGCCCGGCTGGACTGACCCCGATTATTTGGCGTCGGCGTAGGAATCCACGGAAGTGACCAGTACCGGAAACTCCAACGGAATGGGACCGAAGAGCAGCCTGGTGGCTGCGGCAGCGGCATCGGACACCAAGGCGCTGACCTCCTCCACCCGGCCCGCCGGCACGTGAAGCATCACTTCGTCATGCAGGAAAAAGACCAGCTGCCCCGCGGGAGAGCTGGAAGAGGCCAGGCGCAGTCGCCGCCGGATCTCCGCCAGCCAGCACAACGCCCACTCCGCGGCGCTGGCCTGGACCACGAAGTTGCGGGTGAACCGTCCCCGGGAGCGGGCCAGGGACTCCGCCCGGCGCTGTTCCTCGGCACTGGCGCTGCGCTGGGACTGCAGCCACCGGTCCGACGCCGGCGGACAGCTGCGGCCAAGATGGCTGCTGACCACCCGCCCGGCCTCCCCGGCACGGGCGCCGCGCTCCACCACGCCAATTGCCTGCGGATAGGCGCGGGTCAGCACCGGCATCAGGCGTCCGGATTCCCCGCTCGTGGCACCGTACATGGCACCCAGCATCGCCATCTTGGCCTTGGCCCGGTCGCCGTCGAAATTGAGGTCCGCGATGCCCTGATAGAGGTCCTTGCCGCGGGCGGCCGCTGCCAGCGCTGAATCCTGTCCCAGGGCAGCAAGCACCCGGGGTTCCAACTGGGCGGCGTCGGCCACGACAAACCGGTATCCGGGATCGGGACGGACAGCATCGCGAACGGTTTTGGGGATCTGGAGGGCACCGCCGCCGCGGGAGGCCCACCGGCCCGACACCACACCGCCCACCACGTACTCGGTGCGGAAACGGCCGCCTTCCACCCAGGCATCCAGCCAGGTCCATCCATTGGCGGTGAGCAGCCTGGAAAGTTTCTTGTATTCCAGCAGGGGTCCGATGGCCGGATGGTTGTGCTGCTGCAGTTCCCAGGAGCGGGTGCTGCGCACCTCGATACCTGCCCGGTGCAGTGCCCGCAGAAGCTCCTGCGGGGAATCCGGGTTGAATCCGGGGTTGCCCAGAAGTCGGCGCAGCTCATCTGCCAGCTGCTCAAGTTTCTCCGGGCGCCGTCCTTCCGGCGGGCGCGGCCCCAGTGCTTCGGTGAGCATGGCCTCGTGCAGGTCACGCCGCCAGGGGATGCCGGCATGCTCCATTTCCACCGCGATCATGCCGCCGGTGGACTCAGCGACCGTCAGCAGGTTCAGTTTCGCCGGGGCCTCGGACCGGGCTACGGCATCCAGCTGGTCGGCCAGCTCTGCCGTGAGCTCGGCAATGCTGCTCCGGCGCGGACCCGCCGGCACGCCGGCCGGGGCATCCAAGGTATCGAAAATGGATGTCTGATCCGGGGATGTGCTGAGCGGCGGCAGCTGCCGGGGTGCCAGATCCGGCTCGACATCAGGTGCCTCGGCCCGGAGTTTTTCAATGTACGGACTCGGCGGAGCGGACTCGGCGAAGCGGAGGATGCCGCGGACCAGGTCCAGGTCATGGCAGCGCTCGACGGTGATCCCGGTGGCCAGCAGCGGGGCATAGGTGCTGCGGGCCGATTCCCACACCCAGCGGACGGGGCGCTGTTCGTAGTGCCGGACGGCGTCGGACAGGTCCCGTGCCGGCACCGTGACCACCGGTGCGGACGGGGACCCGGCGTCGTCCGTTTCCTGCAACGTCCAGGGATCGTCCGGCAGCCGGGCCGACGCCGGACCGGGAGCGAGGACGATATACATGCCTCTATTCTTACCCGGAACGCGGCAGCGCCGGTTACCGGGGAGAGTGGGAGGGCGGTGCTCCGGCGGGCCTGCAATAGGGGAGACTGGTAACTCACCAACTCTCAGGCGGAAACCACGTGATCACTCTTACGCAGGACAATGACGGCTTCATCCGGATGGAGCGGCACTTTCCCCTGTCTGCGTCCATCCGGATCCGTTTCAACGACGGAAGCACCGGCCTGTTCACAGGTGCCCGGGTGAACCGGGCGTACGACGACGCCGTGGCAGTGTTCCGTGCGAAGAACCACCTGGATGCCAAGGGCTTCTCACGGACGCCCAAGCTACCCCGGAACTCCAAGATCAATGCAGTGCCGGTTTCCCCGGACATGGGTGCTTAGGAGTCCCGGGACCCCGGGACCACCGGGACGGACCTGTGGCCCACTGGGGGGGGCATCCGGGACCTGTGGCCCACTGAGGCATCCGGGACCCCGTGGTTGCCGGGCTAAACGGGCTCAGCCGGGAGGAAACGGGCTCAGCGGGACGGAGCCGCCGAAGCGTCGGCGCCCAGATGCCCGCGGACATGCCGCAGCAGATCGGGCACCACTGCCGGATGGAAGTAATGCCCCATGCCCGGGATCGTCAGTGCGCGTGCACCCGGGATGGCCGCGGCGGTTGCGGCACCCCCGCTTGGATGCACAATCGGGTCCTTGTCGCCGTGGATTACCAGCGTAGGAGCCGTGATCCCGGCGAGATCGGCGGTGCGGTCCGCTGAGGCGTTGATCGCACCAAGCTGCCGCGCGCGGGCCGCTCCGCCGTCCGGGTAGGCGCCGCGGTCCCAGGCCTGGCCTGCCAACTCGGCTTCGGTAACCGGGTCCGCCGGATTGGCCTGCCCGGACAGGTGGCGCATCATTGACACCCGGGACCGGATGAACTCCTCCCGGGTGCGCGGCGGGCGGGCGGCGAACCGGCGTTTGGTGGAGAACGCCGCGGCTCCGACGTTCCTGGCACCGGTTGTGGAAATCAGCGAGGTCAGGGTCAGCACCCGGTCCGGATGGTGGGCGGCAACCGACTGGGCGATCATCCCGCCCAGCGACATTCCCACCACATGGGCCCGTTTCACCTGCAGATGGTCCAGCAGGCCGATGACGTCGTCGGCCATATCCTCGATCCGGTAGGCGCCGGGCATCGGCCGGGCCAGTGCCTGGTGCAGCACGGTGGGGGTGGCGGTGTCCATCCGGTCCGAACGCCCGGCGTCGCGGTTGTCCAGGCGGATGACGAGGTAGCCGGCGGCGGTAAGGCCCTCCACGAACGGAGCGGGCCACGCAGCCAGGTCCAGCCCCAGACCGGACAGCAGAACTACCGGCTGACCACCCTCGGGACCTTCCACGCGGTAGCAGAGGCGCAGCCCCGACTCCAGCGTGACAAAACGGTCGGTGCCGTCAGGCACGGTGCCGGCCACCGTGCCCTGCGGACCGGTGAACTGCAGGTACTTGTCCACCAACGCACCTTTTTGCAGGTCCCGGCGGTCCGCCAGGAAGTTCATCGTCATCAGCCAGGGAGCCGCCATGCCCTGCCGGGGGAGGTTCGCCAGGCTGCGCTGGACGTAGCCGGCACCGAAATCCAGCAGCGGCCTGGTGGGCATGCCCGGAGGCGCCACGGGTACCGCCGCCGTGTGGGCCTGCCGGTCCATCGCCGTGAGCAGGCGGGAGAACCACCTCGTCACCAGGCCGATCTTCAACGTCCACGAGGCGTTGGTATAACCGATGGCAAACGCCATATTCGGAATGCCGCTGAGCATCACTCCACGGTAGGCAACGTGGTCGGTCAGGTCCACCGGAGCCCCGTCCAGGCGAAGTTCCATGCCGCCGAATACCTGGACCGTGAATCCGGTGGCGGTCACGACGACGTCGGCTTCCACTTCCGCTCCGGAGGCCAGACGGAGTCCGTGTTCGGTGAATCCGGTGGTCTGTCCGGTGACCATGGTCGCTTTGCCGCTGCGCAGCGCGGCAAAGAAATCGCCGTCCGGAACGGCACACAGACGCTGGTCCCACGGCTGATACGGGGGATTCAGGTGCAGGTCCCGCTCGAAACCCTCCGGGACGGCACGGGACTGGATACCGCTGATCACCTTACGTGCCAGCTTCGGCCAGCGCCGGCAGAAGGACCAGATGGCCAGCTGGCGGCGGGCGCTGACCTCGGCCATGATCCGGCCGGTGCGTTCAGGGCCGACGATGCCGCGCAGCCGCCGGGCCACCGGGTCCGTCGCGGGGACGGGAAGGATATAAGTGGGGGTGCGCTGGACCATCGTGACCTGAGCATCCAGTTCCGCCAGCGCCGGAACCAGCGTGATGGCGGTGGCTCCGCTGCCGATGACGGCGATCCGCCTGCCGGCGACGTCGAGATCTGCGGGCCAGTGCTGCGGATGCACCACCTGGCCGGCGAACTGTTCCCTGCCCGGCAGCTCTGGGGCGTATCCCTGGTCATAGCGGTAATAGCCGGCGGCGTTGAAGATCCAGTTGGCTGTCAGGTGCAGGATCTCTCCGCTTCCCACGGGCTCGGCGGCGGCACCGTCCGGTCCGGCGTCCGGCGTGCTGGTGCGCTCAACGGTGACGGTCCAGCGCGCGTCCCTGCTGGACCAGTCGGCGGAAAGCACCTTGTGGTGGTAGCGGATCAGTGCGTCCACACCGTACTCTGCAGCAGTGCCTTTCAGGTACTCGAGGATGCTGGCGCCGTCGGCGATGGCCTTCTCCTCCCGCCAGGGCCGGAAGTCGTAGCCGAAGGTATACAGGTCTGAATCGGAACGGACTCCGGGGTAGCGGAAAAGATCCCAGGTGCCGCCGGGGCGGCCCCGGGTTTCCAGAAGAGCAACGGAACGGCCCGGATGATCTTCACGCAGCCGGCAGGCCACCCCAATGCCGCTGAGCCCGGCGCCGATGATCAGCACGTCCAGATGTTCCACGCCCGAATCCATGACTCCCCGTTTCCTCTGCGGGCACGCCTTTATGCCCGGTTACCGCGACCCTATCGGACTCCTCCCACATTCCGGTCCCATGATGCCGGATCGGTTCAACGTTTCACCCGGCTGTTCCAGTTGCTTTTCCATGCCGCCAGGCATTCATGCTGGCGGGCTAGGCCGGGCAGTGCCCGGCTCTTTCCCTCCACACCGCGTCGCCGGCACCGGGTTTTCCGCATTCCCTCCCCGGCCGTGGGCCGCCGCGGATGTGGCCTGACACGGTGGGCCGATGAACCTAAAACATCATGCTGCGGATACGGAGCTGTCGGGAGGCCGTCCTGCGGGCGCTGAACCCGTTTCCGGTTTGTCCGTTGGAAGGCAGGGCC
This sequence comes from Arthrobacter sp. MDT1-49-2, assembly GCF_059090185.1. Taxonomy (NCBI): domain Bacteria; kingdom Bacillati; phylum Actinomycetota; class Actinomycetes; order Micrococcales; family Micrococcaceae; genus Arthrobacter; species Arthrobacter sp. MDT1-49-2. Next base: position 28,250 of record NZ_JBNHFK010000014.1, on the reverse strand, counting down.
GGCGAACGGTGCAGGGCGACGGCGGCCGGGCAGCAGCGGTCACGGTCCTGGTATCCGCCGACCAGGCGGTTCAGGACGAAGTGGCTCGGGTGGGCGCAGCGGCGGGCGTGGACATCTCGCTGGCGGCGAATGTCGGCGCCGCCATGGCGATGCGGCCTGAGGTGCTGCTGCTGGACAGCGGCGGGCTCCGTCTCCTGACCGGCCGCCCGGGCGGCAGGGTTCATGGCATGGCCGGAAGCGGCGTGAAGCCGCCTGACATCATAGTCGTTGGGCTGGCCGGGGACGCTGATGTCTGGGAGATCGCCGCCTACAGCTCCGCGGCGCGGGTTGCCGTCCTTCCCGCTGCCGCGGGCTGGCTTGCCGGCTATCTTGGCCGCCGCCGCAGCCGTTCGGGAGGGACGGTGCTTGGTGTGCTGGGCAGCGGTGGTTCCGGCACGTCCACCACCGCCTGTTGGCTGGCTGCCGGCGCCGTGGAATCGGGTGCAACGGTCATGCTGCTGGAAGCAGACCCCCGGGGCGCAGGGCTCGAGTGGGCCCTGGATGCTGCTGACCTCCACGGCATTCGCTGGCCGGATCTGGAAGGAATCAGCGGCAGCCTGAACCCCGTGCAGTTGGCCGCCGGCCTGCCGGCCCTGGGCGGTTTCTCACTGCTTGCACGCGGACCCGGATTGCTTTCCGCGGGCGACGCGGTGACCGGGACTGTCCTTGATGCGGCGCGCAGCGGATTCAGCCTGACCATAGTGGACCTCGGGTGCAACGCCGGGACCGAGACGCTGCTGCACCTCTGTGATGAGCTGCTCCTGGTGGTGCCCGGCCGGGTCAGCGGCCTCCTTAGCGCCCGGTCCCTGCTGCCGGGGCTTGGCAGCACAAAACCGTACGCGGTGGTGCGGGGGCCGCTCGGGGATGGATTGGACGAGCTTTTAGTGGCCAATACCCTGGGGCTTCCGTTGGCAGGGTACCTTCCCTTCCTGCGCGGCGCGGACCGTGCGGACAGGTCCGGAAGGGTGCTGTCCGACGCCGGCCGTCCGCGGGTTCGGCGGGCCGCGCAGCGGATCCTGGCACAAGTGCTGCCGGAACCGGCCGGGGCGGTGACATGAGCGCGGGAAGAAGCGGTGGTCCGCCTCGCCGCCGGGCGGAGCAGGTTCCGGGGCCCGACCCCCTCCTGGCCCGGGTCCGGGACCGAATGCTGGCCCACCCAGAGCCGGTGACGGGGGCACGGCTGGCCGCCGCGGTGCAGTCCAGCGGACACCTGCTCGGGTCCGAAGGAACCCTCCAAGCAGTGGACCGGATGCGGGCCGAGCTGCAAGGGCTTGGTCCCCTGCAGCCCCTGGCCCTGCTCCCGGGGGTGAGCGACATCCTCGTCAACGGCCCGGACCGGGTCTGGGTGGACAGCGGCCACGGGCTGGAACTGACCGGCATCCGGTTTGCCGGGGACGCGGAAGTACAGGCACTGGCTACCCGCCTGATCGCCGCCGGGGGCAGGCGCCTGGATGACTCCTGCCCCTGTGTCGATGTTCAGCTGCCCGGATATCGCGTGCATGCCGTGCTGCGTCCCGTGTCCGCCGGCTCCACGCTCCTGTCCATCCGGATTCACCGGACCAGGACCTTCACCCTTGCCGAGCTGACCCGGACTGGAACACTGGATGCTGAGTGCGAACGGGTGCTCCGGGCAATCATCAGGCACCGCCTCAACTTTATGATCAGCGGTGCAACGGGCACCGGTAAAACCACGCTCCTCTCCACCCTGCTGTCGCTGAGCGGACCGCAAGAACGGCTGGTGCTGGTGGAGGACGCCGCGGAACTGGAACCGGACCACCCCCACGTAGTGGGCCTGCAGACCCGGCATGGAAACGTGGAAGGCACCGGAGTGCTGGATCAAACCGAGCTGGTCCGGCAGGCTCTGCGGATGCGCCCTGACCGGCTGGTGGTGGGGGAGTGCCGGGGAACTGAAGTCCGTGAACTGCTGGCGGCCCTGAATACCGGGCACGACGGAGCGGGCGGAACCATCCACGCCAACTCGGCATCAGGTGTCCCGGCAAGGCTTGCAGCGCTGGGAGCGCTCGCGGGAATGAGTGCGGAAGCAGTGGCATTGCAGGCCGCGGCAGCACTGGATGTTGTAATCCATCTGCACCGGGCCGGCGGCGTCCGGGTCATCTCCGAAATTGCCGTCCTGGTGCTTTCCTCCAAGGGTCAGCTGACTGCTGTGCCTGCCCTCCTGCGCAAGGGAACGAACTACCGCCGGGACAACGGCTGGCCGGAACTCGAACGCCGGCTTGAGCTGCGCGGAACGGTGGAAGCCGTCGACGGACCGGCATCGGAGGGACCTCGCGTGACGGCATGGCAGGCCTGACCGTCGCAATGCTGCTCGCCGCGGCGGCAGTACTGATGCTCGGTAGGGGAACGGCCCTGCGTGCCGGCCAGAGGGCAAGCTCAAAGGGGCCCTTCGCGGCTCTGTCCCTGCGGCCCAAGGAGAGGTTGGATGCCGATGCGCCGGCCCTGCTGGTCCGCGAACTGGCGGGGCTGCTGGCGGCCGGCCGTCCGGCTTACCGGATATGGGCCGACGCAGCGACGCTCTATTCCGCCGGGCCGCCGTCGAACGCGTCCAGCCATCCGTTTGCCGGTGTGCTGCGGGCGGCGGCAGCGTCGGCTGCCTTGGGGCTCAGTCCCGTTCCAGTGCTGGCGGCCGCGGGCCGAACGGGTGGCGGTGCGCCCGATCCCTCGTTGCAGGAGCTCTGGGCGGGCCTGTCCGTCTGTGTCCGGGTGTCCGAACGCAGCGGTGCCCCGTTGTCCCGGGTACTCACCCGCTATGCGGGCCAGTTGGAAGCCGCCCGCGACGCAGCATCGGATCGCGTGACAGCATTGGCGGGACCGCGGGCGACCATGCGCCTGCTGTCATGGCTGCCAGGCGGTGGAATTCTCCTCGGGTACCTGCTGGGCGGCAATCCGCTGCACATCCTGACAGCGACGCCGCTGGGCTGGGCTGCCGGCGCGGCCGGAGGCGGGTTCTGGCTGGCAGGCCGCGTCTGGTCAGGGCGGTTGGTCAAGGAGGCAGAGACGCCGTCCGGGGAGGCGCCGGAATGACGGGATTATTGGTGTTCGGGTTGCTCTCCGCTGCTGCCCTGGTACTGGGCGGAGCCGGTAGGAATCCTCCGTGGCGGGATTCCCGTCCGCGGAGCGAACCGCAGGAAGAGGGAACAGTCGGAGATCCGGCACTGATGCTGGATCTGGTTGCCGCAATGCTTGAGGCGGGGCAGCCGCTGGCTTCCGCGCTGGGGATACTCCGTGAGGGGGTGGATCCGGCTACCGCCCGTGGTCTCGAGCGGCTGCTGCGGGCATTGGAACTGGGGATGCCCTGGGACGCTGCCTGGCAATTATCCACCGATGCCGGTCCCGGAGGTGCCTCATCTCGTCGCCGCTCGCGGCGGCTCCGTCAGCCCCGCCCGTATCCTCAGTCCCAGGATTCGCCGGGCGACGAGACACCGGACGGTCCACCGGCGTCGGACGTGGCTGGTCCTGGCGTGCCTGCTGCGGCATTCGGGGCGCTGGGCCCGGCACTGCGGTTCACCGCTCTGACCGGTGCCCCATCGGCTGCGGTGCTGCATTCCCAGGCAGATGCACTCCGCCGGCGCCGGCAGACCGCAGCAAGGCGCCGGGCTGCCGCCCTCGGGGTCCGTCTGGTGGTGCCGCTGGGGCTGTGCTCCCTTCCGGCATTTGTGGCGCTGACCGTCATTCCGCTGTTGATGTCCCTGTCGCCGGGATGGTTCTGAGCAGCCCGTGCCGTGCTTGCACCTGGTCCTCCCTCCACAGGCTCCTGGCCGGCCGGTCCTGTCCCCGGCAGGTGTTCTCGCCGGACCTGCTGCGGGCACGCCGGGACAGGATCATGTTCCGGTCCGATTCTGTAGGAGGAAGTCCATGCACGTTGATACCAAGCTGCACGTAGATACCAAGCTCGACAAGAAGCGCCCCGACTCACGCCGTTCCGAAAACCACCGTTCCGGCGGCTCCTGCCCGAACCCGGAATCGGACGGTACCCACGGCCTGCACGCTCTGACTGCACCTGCCCGCGTGACCCGTCTGCCCCTGCAGGAGCCCTGCCCCGCATTCGACAGGGAAGCAGGCATGGCGACCGCCGAATACGCCATTGCTACTTTGGCCGCCGTTGCGTTTGCGGGATTGCTGGCAGTTATCCTCGGCGGCGACGAAGTCCGCGGCATGTTGCTCTCGCTGATTCGTTCCGCCCTGACCTTGGGATAGGGCGCCAGGGTGGACAGGCAGCGAGCACGGGGTCGCCGAACCGGCCGAGAGCGCGGGGAAAGCCGGGAGAGGGGTGCGGTGACGGCCGAGTTTGCTACGGCGTTACCGGCCATCGCTTTGGTGCTGGTGTTCGGGCTGACCGGTATTTCCGCAGGGGTTACCCAGCTCCGGTTGGAAGAAGCGGCTCGCGCCGCGGCCCGGGAGGTTATGCGGGCCGACAACACGGCGGCGGAGGCCGCTGTACGTCGGCTGGCAGGCGGCTCGGCCCAGTTGGTCCTGACGCCGGAAGGAGACTGGACGGCGGTGGAGGTCCGCAGTTCCCTGTCGCTGCCGGTCCTGAGCTTATTGCCGCTGGAACTGACCGCGAACGCCGTGGCTTTCCCGGGGGACGGAGGTTATCCCGTTGGCACGCCGGCCCGGTGACGTCCCCGCTGAGGCAGGGAAAGGGGAACCTGAGCATGAGGCGTATGCCGGGCCGGACAAGGACGTAAACGAGAGGGGAGCAGGAACAATAGCGGCGATGGGGATCTGCCTGGTGCTGCTGGGTTTCTCCATGGTCGCCCTTGTCCTGGTCCAAGCCTCCGTCGCTGCCGTGCGTGCCGCCACCGCCGCCGATCTGGCAGCGCTCGCAGGTGCGGACGCACTGCGCGGATTGGGGCCGGCCGGTGGCGCGCCGCTCCCGGCACCGAACCTGCTCACGGGAACGCCGCTGCTCGGGATTCCGCCCGGCGGGGATCGGTATACGGACACTGACGCCCTGCCCGGTTCCCGGAACGGCGCTATAGGTGGCGATGCGTGCGGTGTGGCCCGTCAGATAGCCCAGCGGAACGGCGGTGTGGTCAGCGCCTGTGCCGCTGATGCCTCCACCGGCATTCTCAGTATTGAAACGGAGGTGCCCATCCCCGCCCTGCCGGTGCCGGCCACCGGCAAGGCACGGGCCGGCCCGCCCGGTTGAGCCAGGTCCGGGACAGCCTGGCTGCGCGGCCCCGTACCTATCTGGTCAGCACCAGGGCATCCGGCGCGTCCGACGCATGCTCCAGCAGAACGTTGAGCAGCGTGACGGCGCCCTTCTTGTCCAGCGGATTGTTCTTGTTGCCGCATTTGGGGGACTGGACGCAGGAAGGACAGCCGCCGTCGCATTCGCAGGCACGGATGGCGTCCCGGGTCGCGGCCAGCCAGGTCCGGGCGGCCTCGTAGCCTCGCTCGGCGAAACCGGCCCCGCCGGGGTGCCCGTCGTACACAAAAATGGTCGGCTTCTCGGTGTCGGCATGCAGGGCCGTGGATACCCCGCCGATGTCCCAGCGGTCGCTGGTGGCCACCAGGGGCAGCATGCCGATGGAAGCGTGTTCGGCCGCGTGCAGGGAACCGGGGAAATCCGCCGGGGCCAGTCCGGCCGAGACGAGGAACTTCTCGTCGATGACAAACCAGACGGCCTTGGTGAACAGTTCCTTGGCCTCCAGCTCCAGTGGCTCTTCCCCGAGGATTTCGTTGGAGATGAGAGCCTTGCGCTGGTAGGAAACCACCTGGGTGGTGACTTTCACCGTGCCGAAACAGGCCTGGATCCCGTTCCACTCCTCGGTGCGCTCGGTTTCCAGGACCGCCACCTGGGTGATGTCCCTGGCCTGCGTGTAGAACTCCGGGTTGGTGCGGGTCACCATGGCGCAGTGGTCGGCTTCGTTGAGCTCATCCACCAGGTAGGTGGTGCCCTGATGGACGTAGATGGCCCCGGTGTGGGCCTGGTACTGGGCCTGAGGGGAGTCCATGGTGCCCAGCAGGGTGCCCGTTTCGGATTCCACAATGTTGATCGGCCCGCCGCCTGCGGCCCGCAGGTTGACCATGGATGCGGCGCTTTCCGGATGCGTCCAGAACCAGCCGGACGGCCGTTTACGGAGGTAGCCCTGAGCGACCAGCTGGTCCAGCAGCCCGGCCGCAGTGGGGCCGAACAGCTCACGTTCGTCGGGGGTCACCGGCAGCTCAGCGGCGGCGGCACACAGATGCGGACCCAGGACATAGGGATTGGACGGGTCAAATACCGTCGCTTCCACGGAAATGTCGAAGATCGCCTCGGGATGGTGCACGAGGTAGGTGTCCAGCGGGTCGTCACTGGCCACAAACGCCGCCAGCGCATCCTGGCCGGACCGCCCCGCCCGTCCGATCTGCTGGAACAGGGATGCCCGGGTTCCGGGCCAGCCGGCCACCAGCACCGCGTCCAGCCCGGAGATATCAATGCCCAGTTCCAGTGCGGAGGTGCTCGCAATGCCCAGCAGCTCACCGCTGCGCAGCCGGCGCTCCAACTCGCGCCGTTCCTCCGGCAGGTAACCCGACCGGTAGGCGGCCACCCGGCCGGGCAGCGAAGGATGAACCTCGTCCAGCAGCCGGCGGGTAATGGTGGAAATGGTTTCGGCACCGCGGCGGGACTTAATGAAGGCGATGGTGCGCACCTGGGCCGCCACCAGATTCGCCAGCAGGTCCGAGGTCTCGGCCACCACGGTGCGCCGGGACCGGGCTCCGTTCTCGCCCTTGAGATCGGTCAGTTGCGGTTCCCACAGGGCCACGGTGGTGGAACCGTGCGGCGACCTGTCCTCGGTCACGGCCGTCACGGGGGCGCCGATCAGCCGGCTGAAGGACTGTTCCGGATCCGCGGAGGTGGCGGAAGCGCCGATGAACACCGGGTCAGACCCGTAGTACCGGCAGATCCGGCGCAGCCGGCGCATGAGGTTGGCGACGTTCGAGCCGAACACCCCGCGGTAGCTGTGCGCCTCGTCGATGATGACGTACTTCAGCCGGCGGAAGAAGCGGGCCCACCAGGTGTGGTTGGGCAGCACGCCGAAGTGCAGCATGTCCGGGTTGGCCAGCACCAGATTGGCGTGGTCCCGGATCCAGCGCCGCGCCCCGGTGTCCGTGTCGCCGTCGTACGTTTCGGCCCGGACCGTGGGCAGCTTCAGCGACTTGACGGCCGCCAGCTGATCCGCGGCCAGCGCCTTGGTGGGGGCGAGATAAAGCGCCACGGCGCCGCTGGGCTCCAGCGTCGCCCGGTCATCCAGGGACGTCCGGTGGATGGCGTCCAGTACCGGCAGCTGGTAGGCGAGCGACTTTCCGGATGCGGTGCCGGTGGCGATGATCGTGTGCCTGCCGCTGTGCGCGGCTTCGGCTGCCTCCATCTGGTGCGCCCAGGGCTCCTGGATGCCCAGGTTCCGGTAGGCGGCAACGACGTCGGGGTGCGCCCACTGGGGCCACGGCGCCGTCACGGCGCGGCGGGCAGGGATCTGATGGACGTGCATCAGCTGCTCCGGCTCGGCGCCGCCGCCCAGCAGCGGGATCAGGGAATCATGTAGGGCCACGTGCCCATTCTCCCACCGGCAAAACGGCCACAGGCCATGTTCACTGCGGGGGGAAACCCTGCGGAAACGCTCCGGAAAAAGATCACATTCGCGGCTCGAACATCACCACGCTGGCCAGTGATTCCCACCCCAGGTATCGGTACAGCTCCTGGCCGTCCACCGAGGCGATGAGCAGCCCGGCGTCCGCGTCGTCCTCCAAGGCCACCGCGGTCAGGGCACGCATCACGTAACTGCCAAGGCCACGCCGGCGGAAGGCAGGCTCCGTGACAATCCGGTCAAAGACGGCGTAGCCGTTGACCACCGCCACGCTGCCCTGGGCAATCGGCCGGCCCTCGGAGAGAACGGTCACAGACCCGATGCTGTCCGTGTGGGTGGTCTCGGTGGAGAACTCGTCCCACGGCTGGATGGGGGCCTCCACATCCTGGCCGGACATGTCGGCAACCATCAACACCTCGTCGGTGGAACGGATCTGGAGCCCGTAGACAGTGGCGGCGCCGTAAATCTCGTCGGCACGCGTGGTCACAATGGTGAACAGCCGGGTCGGGCTGTGCCGGGCGGAGGAGGCCAGGGCAGCGAACTCGTCGTGCGAGGGTTCGAGGGCGAAATACTCCCAGTCATTCGTCCGGTCATGCAGCAGGGCTGCCGGGAAACGTCCCTCACGCCGCGTCCGGTAGCCACGTGCCTGTGCCCAGCCGGAGACCCAGGTCTCCAGCAGATCATCGTCCAGCGCTGTCATAGATGAACCCTAGCGGTGCCTCCCGGGGTAAAGGTATGGATGCCCGGTGAAATGCACGTCTCCGCGCCGGTCTACCCTAGACATGTGGCACTGAACCGAATTGCACTGTATTACGCTTTCACCCCCCTCTCCGATCCCGACGCCGTCCGGCTCTGGCAGCGCACCCTGTGCGAGAAGCTGGGCCTGCGCGGGCGGATCCTGATCTCCCGGGACGGCATCAACGGGACCGTGGGCGGCACCCTGGACGCGGTGAAGGCCTACGTGAAGGCGACGCGGGAATACCCCGCCTTCAAGAAGATGGATGTGAAGTACTCCGAAGGCTCCGCCGAGGACTTCCCCCGCCTCAGCGTGAAGGTCCGCGAGGAAATCGTGAGCTTCGGTGCGCCCGGGGAATTGAAGGTGGACGAAAACGGCGTGGTGGGCGGCGGCACCCACCTGCGGCCGGAGGAACTCCACGAACTCGTTGAGCAGAAGGAGAAGGCGGGGGAGGAAGTGGTCTTCTTCGACGGCCGCAACGCCTTCGAAGCGCAGATCGGCAAGTTCAAGGGCGCGGTGGTTCCGGACGTGTCCACCACTCATGACTTCATCAGCGAGCTGGAATCCGGGAAGTATGACGATCTCAAGGACAAGCCGGTGGTCACCTACTGCACCGGCGGCATCCGCTGCGAGGTGCTGTCCAGCCTGATGGTGAACCGCGGGTTCAAAGAGGTTTACCAGATGAAGGGCGGCATTGTCCGGTACGGGGAAACCTACGGCGACAAGGGCCTGTGGGAGGGCTCCCTGTACGTCTTCGACAAGCGGATGCACACCGAGTTCACCGACGACGCCGTGACCATCGGCCGCTGCGTGCGCTGCGAGGCGCCTACCAGCAAGTTCGAAAACTGCTCCAATCCGTCCTGCCGCAAGCTCACGCTTTACTGCGCCGCCTGCGCCTCCGATCCGTCCACCCTGCGCTGCCCGGACGGCTGCGAGGACTAGCCGCCGCACTTACTTAGCCGCCGCCTAAGAAAACTGTGTACTTCCGCAGAACCCGCTGCTAGTCTCCCGCACACGGGCTGACGGCCCGCGACAGGCCCGAACGGTCCCGGCTTCCGCCGGGCGAGCCGGGAACGGGCGCGGCACGAGGCGGGGATGTGTAGAAGTGGCAGAAGCAGCGGCAAGCGAAGGCAACGGAAGCAACGGCAACGGGCAGGCGGCAACGAAGCCGTCAGCCCCCGCAAGCCGGACACGGTCAGCGCCGGCACAGCAGGACTGGGACCGGATAGTCGATGTCCTGGTGGTGGGAACCGGCGCCGCAGCCCTGACAGCGGCAATCACGGCCGCCGACGAGGGGCAGGACGTCCTGGTGGTGGAAAGCACCAAACTCTGGGGCGGCACCACGTCCATTTCCGGCGGAGGGCTCTGGATGCCCAACAACCCGCTGATGAAAAAGGCAGGCGTGCAGGACAGCCGGGAGAACGCGCTCACCTATATGGAAGAGGTGATTGACGACGTCGGGCCGGTTTCCTCCCGTGAACGCAAACTGGCGTTCCTGGACACCATCCCCGAGGTGGTGACGTTCCTGGGGGACCTGGGGGTGCAGTGGATGCGGTCCAAGGACTATCCGGATTACTACCCGGACCGGCCCGGCGGCATGGTGGGACGTTCCCTCGAGGTGAAGGCCTTTGACACCAAGCTGCTGGGCCCCTGGTTCAAGCAGTCCCGGCCGGCCGCCTCGGGGATCCCGGCGCCGCTGGCCACCGACGATGTCTGGGAACTCTCCCGGGCCTGGTCCACGCCCAGCGGCTTTATCCGCGGCGCCCGGTTTGTCTTCCGCACCCTCGGCGGGCTGCTTCGCGGCAAGCGGCTCTACGGGCTGGGCGGTGCACTGGCTTCCTCGCTGATGTACATCGTGCGCAACCAGCAGACCCCCGTCTGGCTGTCGGCGCCGCTGGTGGACCTGGTCCAGGACGACGACGGCGCTGTGATCGGGGCGGTGATCCGCCGTCAGGGACGGGAGATCCGCATCCGGACCCGCCGGGGCGTGGTGCTGGGGGCCGGAGGCTTCGCCCGGAACGCCGAATGGCGCGGAAAGTACCAAGGTTTGGAAAAGGAGTACTCGTCAGCGCCGGACGGCGACCTGGGCCAGGCCATCGACATTGTGGCCGCCCGCGGGGGAGCCCTGGCCCTGATGGATGACGCGTGGTGGGGGCCGAGCACGGTGGGACCCAAGGGTGCGGTCACCTTCACCCTGGCCGAACGGTCCATGCCCTTTTCCCTGGTGGTGGATGCTTCGGGCAAACGCTTCCTGAACGAGTCCGAATCCTATGTGGACTTCGGCCACCACATGCTCGAAAACAACCGGAAGGTCCCCGGGGATCCGGCATGGCTGGTTTTCGATGCCCGGCACTCCCGCCGGTACCTCTTTAACGCCCTGCTGCAGGGCCGCAAGGAATGGAAGCGCCAGGGCCTGCTGCTGCAGGATGAATCGCTGGCCGGGCTGGCCGAAAAAATGGGGATCCCGCCGGCCGCCCTGCAGGCCACGGTGGAACGGTTCAACGGCTTCGCGAAGACCGGGATTGATGAGGACTTCCACCGCGGCGACACCGTGTACGACACCTACTACAGCGATCCGCGGGTGAAGCCCAACCCGAACCTCGGTCCGTTGGAAAAGGGGCCGTTCTCGGCTGTCCGTCTCTATCCGGGGGATCTGGGCACCAAGGGCGGGCTGGTCACTGACGCTGACGCACGGGTCCTGCGGGAGGACGGCAGCGCGATCCCCGGGCTTTACGCCGCCGGCAACACTACGGCGTCGGTGATGGGCCGCACCTATCCGGGGGCCGGGGCCACCATCGCCCCCGCCGTCGTCTTCGGCTACCGGGCGGCCCGGCACGCTGCAGGCAGGTCCGATGAGTCCGGGAGCGCCGGGACAGCCGGTGCCGGCGCCACCGCGCCCGCGCCGTCGGCCGCGGGCACGGGGGAGCCGCTGGAGCCCGCCGCGGGCTAGGCGGGCGGGAGGGTCTGCGGCACGTCCTAGACTGGGCTGGTGAGCGATTTCTCTTTTGTGCCCTCCGCGCCCCGCAGCCGGGATACCTGGCTGCTGAAAGCGCTTGCCGCCGATCTCGGGGAGGCCGGCTACACCGTTGACGGCGTAGCCGGTTTCCTTGGCGATGACGCATCGGCTGCGCTGCAGCGGGACCAGCTGGTGCCTGCGCTGCTCGCCTGCCGCGCCGAAGCGGAAGCGGAGCACCCGCGGCGGCTGGCCCTGCCGGTCCTGCTCTGGCTGCTGGGTGAGACCGTGGAGCGTGCGCAGCTGGATGCAGCGCTGCCCCGCACCGGCACGGAAGGACTGCTGGAACTGGGGCTGATTGAACGCGGACGCATCTTCGGCACCTTCCGTGCCGCCGTGGACCTGCGGCCGTACGCTGGCGACGACGGCGGAGCCGGCACGGCGGAGAATCCCGGGGGCGATCTTTGGGTGGCCAGCGATCTGGGCAGCCACCAGCGTCCGGGGGTGCTGCGGCGTGATCACGTGCTGGGCATCGGGCAGGCATCGCTGAGCCTGGCGCAGCTCACGGTGCGGACTCCGGTGGACCGCGCGTTGGACCTGGGCACCGGCTGCGGCATCCAGACCTTCCATCTCCTGCGGCACGCGCGGCACGTCACGGCCACGGATATCTCCGAGCGTGCCCTCGCGTTCGCCCGGTTCAACCTGCTGCTCAACGCATCCCAGCTGGGCATCGATCCGGAACAGCCCGATGAGCGCTTCTCGTTGCGTCTGGGCAGCCTGCTCGAACCCGTCGACGGGGAATCGTTCGACCTGGTGGTTTCCAATCCGCCCTTCGTCATCACTCCGCGCAGCGGAACCGAAACGGACGCGGACCGGTTTACCTACCGCGACGGCGGCCTGGCCGGGGACGGCATTGTGGCTGCCCTGGTCTCGGGCCTCGAAACGGTCCTGACTCCCGGCGGCACCGCGCAGATGCTCGGCAACTGGGAGATCCCAGCGGGCCGCGAGGATCAATGGTCCGAACGGCTGGAGCAGTGGCTGCCGGAGGGGACGGATGCGTGGGTGATCCAGCGGGAGAGCCTCACCCCGCCGGAATACGCCGAAATGTGGCTCCGCGATGCAGCCCAGGGCCGGGACCGGGAGGACTACGTGAACGCCTATGCCGGCTACCTCGCGGACTTCGCCTCCCGGAACGTGGGTTCCGTGGGCTTCGGTTCAGTGTGGCTACGCCGTCGGCAGAACCCCGGCGCCGAAGCGCTGCGGCGTTTCGAGGAGATCACCCACCCCATTGAACAGCCGGTGGGCCCCCACCTGCAGGCCGCCGTCGAACGCTTCGAATGGCTTGCCGGCAGCCCCGATCTGGCACCGGCCCACCTTCTGGTGGCCGAGGACGTGACGGAGGAACGCCACCAGCGGCCCGGCGCCGAGCACCCCGGCGTGATCCTGCTCCGGCAAGGCGCAGGGCTGCGGCGGACCAATCTGATGAGCACGGAACTCACCGGGTTTGTCTCGGCCTGTGACGGCGAACTCTCGGCCGGCCAGATAGCATCGGCGCTTGCAGCGCTCCTGGACCGGACGGATGCCGACTTTGCGTCAGACCTGATGCAGGAAGTGCGTAACCTTGTCTTGGACGGCTTCCTCATTCCCGTACCCGGATAAGCGGTGCACCGGATAGCGCCGGGACGTACCTTCCGTGCTTTCCGGTTACCCTAGTGCTGGGGCATCGCGCATACTGTCTGTGGATGAGCCGGACTCGATGCCCGAATCGGAGATGCGCCGGACACCCGGGAACGAAGCAGCCCCGCCCATTTGAACCACCCCGTTACGTAGGAGAACAGTGCCAGTTAAGGCTACGGACAAGAAGACCGGCAAGAAGAAGCTTGTAATTGTCGAGTCTCCGGCCAAGGGCAAGACCATCGCCGGGTACCTCGGTGAAGGTTTCGAGGTGACGGCGTCCATGGGACATATCCGTGACCTTCCCCAGCCCTCCGACCTGCCTGCCGAGCTGAAAAAGACGGCTGTGGGCAAGTTCGCCGTGGACCTGGATAAGGACTTTGAGCCGTATTACGTGGTGTCCGCGGACAAAAAGAAGAAGGTGGCCGAGCTCAAGGCAGCCCTCAAGGACGCCGACGAACTTTACCTCGCAACTGACGGTGACCGTGAAGGCGAGGCCATTGCCTGGCACCTCCTGCAGGTCCTCAAGCCCAAGGTTCCGGTCCACCGCCTGACGTTCCCCGAAATCACCCGCGAGGCAATCCAGCGCGCGCTGCTGGAGATGCGCGACGTCGACGTCGCAATGGTGGATGCCCAGGAAACCCGCCGCATCCTGGACCGTCTCTACGGTTACGAGATTTCCCCCGTGCTCTGGCGCAAGGTTGCCCGCGGACTGTCCGCCGGCCGTGTGCAGTCCGTTGCCACCCGGCTGGTGGTTGAGCGTGAGCGCGAACGCATGGCGTTCCGCGCGGCGTCGTACTGGGACCTGATCGGCACCTTCGCCACCGAGGCGGCGGAGAAGTTCAAGGCCCGCCTGGTGTCCGTTGACGGTGCCCGCGTGGCCACCGGCAAGGATTTCACCGACCGTGGCGAGCTGAAGTCCAAGACCGCTGTCCACCTGGACGAGGCCTCGGCCGTCTCGCTGGCCGCCGGACTGGAATCGGCGGCGTTCACTGTCCGCTCGGTGGACACCAAGCCCTACACCCGCCGTCCCGCGGCGCCGTTCACCACCTCCACCCTGCAGCAGGAGGCCGGCCGCAAGCTGCGCTTCTCCTCACGGGTAACCATGCAGGTGGCGCAGCGGCTGTATGAAAACGGCTACATCACCTATATGCGTACCGATTCCCCGGCCCTGTCGGACCAGGCCATCAACGCGGCCCGCCGGCAGGCCTCGGAACTGTACGGACCCGAATACGTTCCCGATGCCAAGCGCATCTACAAGGGCAAGTCCAAGAACGCGCAGGAAGCCCACGAGGCCATCCGCCCCGCCGGTGACTCCTTCCGGACCCCGGCCCAGGTGGCGTCCTCGCTGCGCGGTGACGAGTTCCGGCTCTACGAGCTGATCTGGAAGCGCACCGTCGCTTCGCAGATGGCCGATGCCAAGGGATCCACCGCTTCCGTGCGCCTCGGCGCCGTGTCCACGGACGGCCGCGACGCCGAGTTCTCGGCCTCCGGCACGGTCATCACCTTCCGCGGCTTTATGGCCGCCTATGAAGAGGGCCGCGACGCGGTCCGCGAGGACGACGACGCCGAGGGCACCGAGGGCGCACGCCTTCCGGTCCTGAAGGCCGAAGACCGGCTGACCGGCACCGATATTGCCGCCAACGGCCACGAAACCTCGCCGCCCCCGCGGTTCACTGAAGCGTCGCTGGTGAAGATGCTGGAAGAGCTCGGCATCGGCCGTCCGTCCACCTATGCCGCCACCATTTCCACCATCATGGACCGCGGCTACGTCACCAGCCGCGGCCAGGCACTGGTGCCGAGCTGGATTGCGTTCTCCGTGGTCCGCCTCCTGGAAGAGCACTTCACGGACTACGTGGACTATGACTTCACCGCCGAGCTCGAAGAGGACCTTGACCGCATTGCCCGCGGCGAAGCCGGGCGCGTGGAATGGCTGAACCAGTTCTACTACGGCGACCGGGTTGAAACCGGCCTGCACACCATCGTGAACGACCTCGGCGAAATCGACGCCAAGGCCATCAACTCCATCGAGATTGCCGACGGCATCATGCTGCGTGTGGGCAAGTTCGGCCCCTACCTGGAGCGGCCGCTGCCCGCGGATGCCCCGGAGGGCACCGAGCCGGAGCGGGCGAACGTGCCCGAGGACCTGGCACCGGACGAACTCACCGCCGAAAAGGCCATCGAACTGATGGAAACCGCGGCCCCCGAGGAACGCGTGCTCGGCACCGATCCGGAGACCGGACGCACCATCGTGGCGCGCAACGGCCGCTACGGCCCGTACGTCATTGAGCTCATCCCGGAACCCACCGAAGAGGAACTGGCCAACCAGCCGGTCGAGTACTACAAGAACGGCAAGCCCAAGCCACCGAAGAAGCCGGTGAAGGTCAAGCCGCGCACCGGCTCGCTGTTCAAGTCCATGAGCGTGGAAACGGTCACCCTTGAGGAGGCGCTGAAGCTGATGAAGCTGCCGCGCGTCCTGGGCACCGATGCCGAGGGCAACGAGATCACCGTGCAGAACGGGCGCTTCGGCCCGTACCTGAAGAAGGGCTCGGATTCCCGCTCCATCGGCACCGAAGAGGAAATCTTCACCATCACGCTGGAGCAGGCGCTGGAAATCTACTCCCAGCCCAAGCAGCGCGGCGGCCGCCAGGCCGCGGCGCCGTTGGCCGAGTTCGGTACCGATCCCGTGTCCGAGAAGCCCATTGTGGTCAAGGACGGCCGCTTCGGCCCCTACATCACCGACGGCATTACGAACATCACGGTGCCCCGGTCCACCGCCATCGAGGAGCTGACCCGCGAACAGGCCATTGAGCTGCTGGCTGAGAAGCGGGAGAAGGGACCGGCCAAGAAGCCGGCCCGGAAGCGTGCAGCCCCCAAGAAGGCAGCGGCGAAGAAGTAGCGTGCGGGACAGAGCGATAATGGGAACATGCGCCTAGGCGTCCTCGACATAGGGTCCAACACCGTCCACCTGCTGCTGGTGGACGCGCATCCCGGTGCCCGCCCGGTTCCGTTTGCCTCGCACAAGCGTCCGCTGCAGCTGGTCTCCTATCTGGATGCGGACGGCGCCGTCAGCGAGGCCGGCCAGCAGGAACTGATCGGTTTCGTCAATGAAGCCTGGGATTTCGCCCGCCGGCACGGTGCGCAGGACCTGCTGGCGTTTTCCACCTCCGCCATCCGCGAGGCGGCCAACGGCGCCCAGGTGCTTGCCCGGGTGCACCGGGAAACCCCGGTGCGGCTGGAGGAACTCTCCGGCGCGGATGAAGCGGCCATGACGTTCCTGGCAACCCGGCGCTGGTACGGCTGGGGCGCCGGGACCATCCTGGACCTGGACATCGGCGGAGGCTCCTTTGAGATGGCCCTCGGCGCGGATGAACTGCCGGAGATTGCCCGGTCCCTTCCACTCGGTGCCGGACGGCTGACACGGGACTGGCTCCCCGAGGACCCGCCCACTCCGAAAAGCATCAAGAAGCTGCGCAAATACATCAGGGAGCAGGTGCGGGAGGCGGCTGAGGAATTCTCGCCCTTTGGCCGCCCGGATCTGGTGACCGGAACGTCCAAAACCTTCCGTTCGCTGGCCCGCATTGCCGGCGCTGCCCCGTCCGCCGCGGGCCCGTTTGTCCGCCGCAGGCTCAGCCTCGATGACCTGTCCGTCTGGACCAAGCAGCTCGGTGCCATGAGTGCCCGGGACCGGTCCCGGCTCGACGGTGTCTCCGCGCTGCGTGCCCCGCAGATGCTCGCCGGCGCCCTCGTGGCGCAGGCGGCCATGGAGGCCTTCGACGTCCCCGTCCTGCGGATCTGTCCCTGGGCCCTGCGCGAAGGCCTGATTCTGCGGCGCTTCGACACCCTGCGCTTCGAAACCCCCGGCGAGCTGCCCCGCGGTCCGGCCGAAGGCGAGGAGTTCCTCGTGGCCGCCGCTGCATCACCCGCCGTCCCCGGAATTTCCCCCAACGGAAAGACCCACTAAATGCCCACGTCACCGCTCCCAGCGACCGAACCCGCCTCCATCCCGGTGGCGCTCTCCAGTGCCTCGGTCTATCCGCTCTCCGTGCATGATGCCTTCGCGGTAGCCAGCGACCTCGGATACGACGGCGTGGAAGTCATGGTCACCAACAGCCAAATCAGCCAGAACCCGGATACCCTCCGCGGGCTGAGTGAGCGGTACCAGCAGCCGATCATGGCAATCCATGCCCCGACGCTCCTGCTGACCCAGCAGGTGTGGGGGAAGGCCTGGACCAAGATTGAGCTCTCCGCCGCCATGGCCGCAGAGCTGGGTGCCTCCACCGTGGTGACCCACCCGCCGTTCCGCTGGCAGACCGGCTACGCCGAGAATTTCGCCGAGGGGGTGCGGACCATCGCGGAGCAGTACGGCGTCACCATCGCGGTGGAAAACATGTACCCCTGGCGCGTCCGGGGGCGGGAAGCCAAGGCCTACCTGCCGCACTGGAACCCGGTGCCCGAGCCGTATGACCACGTGACGTGGGACTTCTCCCACGCCGCCATCGCCGGAATGGACTCCTTCGAGGAAATCCGCAAGCTGGGGGACCGACTCAGCCACGTCCACCTCACCGACGGCACGCCCAACGGCAAGGACGAGCATCTGCTGCCCGGAGAGGGAACGCAGCGCTGCGCCGAGGCGCTCTCCTACCTGGCGGAAAACCGGTTCCAGGGCGTGGTGGCCATTGAGGTCAGCACCCGGAAGACCAAGGGCGCCGGCGACCGCGAGGAACAGCTCAAGCAGACCCTGGAGTTCGCGCGCGAGCACTTGCGTCCCAAGGCGCGGCTCTCCCGCTAGGGGAGCACCCGGGAATGGTCCCGGGAGCGCCGCATGACAGAATCGAAGCCATGGACAGTGCACAGAACCCCCGACTGACATTCCTGGGCTGCGGCTCGATGAACGAAGCAATTCTTGGCGGCATCCTTGCCGGCGGGCTGGCGCCGGAGCAGGTCACGGCCACGGTCCGCCGTGCCGAACGTGCCAAGGAGCTCAGGACGGCGCATGGCGTCACCGTGCTGGCCGGGAGCGAGGATCCCGCCGCCAACGCCAAGGCGGTAGCCGGTGCCGACCTGGTGATTGTGGGCGTCAAGCCTGTCGGTGTTGCCGATCTGCTGCGTGAGATTTCCGCTGCTCTCCCCGGGGACGCCGTCGTCCTCAGTGTGGCGGCTGCCGTGCCGCTGGCGCTGATGGAGGAGCTGCTTCCGGCGGGCCAGCCGGTAATCCGGGCCATGCCGAACACGCCGTCGCGGCTGGGCCGCGGCGTGGTATCGATTTCCGCGGGCAGTGCCGCCAACCCCGAAGCCATGGAGCTGGCCCGGCAGGTCCTCTCAGCGACCGGCACGGTGGTGGAGGTGCCCGAAGAGCAGGTCGATGCAGTGTCTGCCGTCAGCGGCTCCGGCCCCGCCTACGCGTTCTACCTTGCCGAAGCCATGGCACGGGCCGGCGTCGAGCTCGGTCTGGACTCGGACCTTTCGGCGCTCCTGGCCCGCGAAACGGTGGCCGGGGCCGGGTACATGCTCGCCGAGCCCGACGCGGACGCCCCGGCACTGCGCCGCGGTGTCACCAGCCCCAACGGCACCACCGAAGCGGCCATCAGGACCTTCGACGAGCAGGACCTGCCGGGCATTATCGAGGCAGGTGCCCGCGCGGCGGCGGCCCGCGCCGAGGAAATCACGGCCCAGCTCACCGCCTAGGTTCTACACCCAGGGCGGCGTCCGGCCCGGCTGGCCCTTACGGCCGCGCGGCGAAGCGTTCCAGCAGATCCACGTGGCCGGCCACGATCAGGGTGTCCCGGCTGGAGACCTTGGTGTCCGGCTGCGCATAGGTGAAGTCCTCTCCCGGGGATTTCACGCCGACCACCGTCACGCCGTATTTGGCCCGGACGTTCGCCTCGCCCAGGGTGAAGCCCTGGGTTTCCTTGGGCGGATGCATTTTGACGATGGCGAAGCCGTCGTCGAATTCGATGAAGTCCAGCATCCGGCCGCCCACCAGGTGTGCGGCACGGCGTCCGGCGTCGGCCTCGGGGTAAATGACGTGGTTGGCACCGATCCGGGTGAGGATCTTGCCGTGCGCCGGGGTGATGGCCTTGACCCACAGGTGTTCAATGCCCAGGTCCACCAGGTTCACCGTGATCAGCACGCTGGACTCGATCGAGGTGCCTACACCCACCACGGCCGCGGAAAAGTCCTCGGCACCCAGCTGCTTGAGGGCCTCAATGTTGGTGGCGTCTGCCTGCACCACGTGGGTGAGGATGCCGGAGGCCTTCTGCACCAGTTCCGGGTCGCGTTCCACGGCCAGGACTTCGCGGCCCTGCCGGACCAGCTGCTCGGCGGTGGCGGCGCCGAAGCGGCCCAGTCCAATGACCAGTACCGGGGCGTTGTGGGCGGGTCTGTCAGCCAATGATCGGCCTTTCTTCGGGGAAATGGTAAAGCGTGGTGCGGTGGCGTACGGCCAGCGCCGCGGCGAGGGTGATGGTGCCGACGCGGCCGGCGAACATCAGCAGGGCAAGCACGTATTTGCCCGACGGCGGCAGGATTTCACTCAGCCCGGTGCTCAGGCCCACCGTAGCGAACGCGGAAATGACCTCGAACAGCACCGGCTGCAGGGTCTCATCGGTGATCACCAGCAACGCCAGGGTGGCCACGGACACCAGGGTGGCGCCCAGGATGGTTACCGAAATGGCCACGCGCATTGCGCTTTGCGGAATGGTCCGGCCGAAGGCCCGCACATCGGCATCACCGCGTGCTTCTGCCACGATCGCCAGGAACAGGACCGCGATGGTGGTGACCTTGATGCCGCCGGCCGTGGACGCCGAGCCGCCGCCGGCAAACATCAGCATGTCCGTGACCAGCAGGGTGCTCGAATCAAGATCGGACATGGAGACCAGGTTGAAACCGCCGGAGCGGGTCATCACCGAAGCGAAGATGGCATGGATGATCTTGTCCCCCACGGAAAGGTCACCGATGGTGCGGGTGTTGAACCATTCGAAGGCGGCCCAGACCAGCGCTCCTACCACCAGCAGAATCAGGGAGACCAGCACGGTCAGCTTGGTGTGCAGGTTCCATTTGCTGATGCGGTGCCGGGTGCTGATGAGGACCATGATCACCGGGAAGCCGAGGGAGCCGATGAAGACCCCCAGCATCAGCGGGATGAGGATCCACAGGTCCTCGTCATAGGGCACCAGACCGTCGGAGTGCGGGGTGAATCCGGCGTTGTTGAACGCCGAAACGGAGTAGAACACGGCGTGCCACACGGCCTGGCCGAAGGACTCGCCCAAGATCATGAACCGGGGCGCCAGGACCAGCGCCAGTGCGAGTTCAATAATGACGGCGGTGCTGAAGACAATGCGGAGCAGATGGCCCACCTCGCCCAGCCGCCCGGTGTTCATGCCTTCCTGGGCAAGGAGCTTTCCGCGCACGCCGAGGCGTTTGTTCACGGCCAGGGCCAGCAGGGACGCCAGGGTGAGGATGCCCAGCCCGCCCACCTGGATGGCGATCAGGATCATTACCTGCCCGAAGGCGGACCAGTAGGTGGCGGTGGAAACAACGGTGAGTCCGGTGACGCAGACGGCGGAGACCGCAGTGAAGAACGCGTCGTGCAGCGGTGAGGGCTGGCCGCTGCTCGTGGCAGCCGGCAGGCTCAGCAGTGCGGTGAACAAGAGGATAACGAGCGTAAAGACGAACAGGGCCAGCCGTGCCGGCCGGCCGCTGAACAGACCTGCGGCGAAGTCCCGGACCGCGGTGATCACCGCGGGGCCGGTGCGTTGCTCCGTGCGCAGCTGACGCTGCGGAGGCAATGGCATATTCAAGTCGTTCCAGTTCCAGTTTCTTGTCCGCAGGGGTTCAGCACGGTTGAGAATTCAGCACAGCAGTTGGGGCTCGTAAGACACCTGATCCGGCGGATACGCGCGGACACCAATATCAGGGTAACCCCCACATCGCGTAGCCTGTCTGCATGATCAGTTCCGGGCTCAGCCTTCCCGTTATGCCAACGTGCATTGTCTGGGATGAATCCCTGCTGGCCTACAACTTCGGGCCGGGACATCCGATGGCCCCGGCACGCCTTGAACTCACCGCCCGGCTGGCCCGGGAACTGGGACTGTTCGACGTCGAGGGGGTGCGGCTGGAGCAGCCCTACGTCGCCGCCGCTGCGGACCTGCTGACCGTGCACAGTTATGAATATGTCAGTGCCGTACAGGCTGCCAGCGCGGATCCGGCCGGGAGCAACCAGAGTATGGGCTTGGGCACCGAAGACACCCCGGCGTTCGCCGGAATGCATGAGGCGAGTGCACGGCTGGTGGGCGGGTCCCTCGCCGCAGCCGATGCCGTGTTGTCCGGCAGTGTGCTGCACGCAGTGAACTTCTCCGGCGGCATGCACCATGCCGGGCGGGAGAAGGCGTCCGGTTTCTGCATTTACAACGACGCCGCGGCCGCCGTCGCCCGCCTGCTGGCCAAGGGCGTACAACGGGTGGTCTATATCGACGTCGATGCCCACCACGGCGACGGCACACAGAACATTTTCTGGGACGACCCGCGGGTAATGACCATTTCGCTGCACGAGACCGGACTGACGCTTTTCCCCGGCACCGGTTTCGCCAATGAGACCGGCGGCAAGGGAGTCGAAGGCACCGCGGTGAACATTGCCCTGCCAGCCCGCACCTCCGATGCCGGCTGGCTGCGTGCCTTCCACGCCGTCGTTCCGCAGCTGACGGAGGCGTTCGCTCCGGAAGTGATAGTCAGCCAGCACGGCTGTGACAGCCACACCGATGACCCGCTGACCAGCCTGCGGATCAGCGTCGAGGCGCAGCGCCAGGCTGCGCTGACCATCAGCGACCTGGCCGGCCGGCTGTGTGAAGGGCGTTGGATCGCCACCGGCGGGGGCGGATACAACGTGGCCTCGGTGGTACCCCGCTCCTGGGCGCTCCTGATGTCCGTGGCCGTCAACGGCAAGGTGCGCCCGGCCACCCCGCTGCCCTCCTCCTGGCGCGATTACGTGCTGGAGAAGCACGGGGTCACCTGCGGGGAGACGATGGGTGACGGAGTGGACCTCTGGTGGCGGTCCTGGGAAGTCGGTTACGACCCCAATGACGAGATCGACCGGACGGTCATGTCCACGCGTAAGGAGCTGTTCCCGCTGCACGGGCTGGATCCCTGGTTTGATTAGACCCGCGTCACACCGGTATGCCCCGCCAGGCATATGCGGTTAGGGTAAATCCCATGGTCTTTGACGATGTATTTGCAGTGATCGCGGAAGGAACGCGCCGGGAGATCCTGGGTGCGCTGCGGACGGGCGACAAATCCGTGGGAACACTGGTGGAGGAACTCGAGGTCAGCCAGCCGACCGTCTCCAAGCACCTGAAGGTGCTGCGCGAAGCCGGACTCGTCACCATGCGGGCCGAAGGCCAGCGCCGATACTATTCGCTGCAGGCAGCGCCGCTGGAAGAGCTGGCACTGTGGCTGCGTGCCTTCAGCCTGCCGTCCATGATGGAGCAGGCTCCCCGCCTGGCTGCGGTATCCGCCGGACCCGCCCAGAGCGCCGCTGCCGCCGCCTCCGGTGCGCTGGTATCCGGTGCAGCCGAAGCACGGCCGCTGCCCGTGGACGCGGGCGTCCAGCACCTGGGCCGGACCGTGGGCCGTGCCGCCGAACGGGCTGCGGATCTTCTGGGCCAGCTGCCCAAGTTCCGCCGCCGCCGCCCCTAGCCGCTTTCCTTAGCCCGGCCTTTTGCTCGCGTTCGTTACGCCCCGCATCGCGCCACGGCGGACGCGGTATTAGCGTAGTGCGTACCGGGGGAACCAGACGCATAAGGAGCAACAGCATATGGAACGTGTACTTACACGCGTGCGGGACGACGTATTCCGCCGGAATCCGGGCGAAACGGAATTCCACCAGGCGGTGGTGGAAGTCTTTGACTCCCTCGCCCCCGTGCTCCGCAAGCATCCGGAGTTCGCCGAAGCGGCCATTTTGCAGCGGATCTGCGAGCCGGAACGGCAGATCATCTTCCGGGTGCCCTGGGTCGATGACAAGGGGCAGGTCCAGATCAACCGCGGGTTCCGGGTGGAGTTCAACTCCGCGCTGGGTCCCTACAAAGGCGGACTGCGCTTCCATCCCTCCGTCTACCTGGGCATCGTCAAGTTCCTCGGATTCGAGCAGATTTTCAAGAATGCCCTGACCGGCATGCCTATCGGCGGAGGCAAAGGCGGCTCGGACTTTGATCCGCGCGGCAAGTCCGATGCCGAGGTGATGCGTTTCTGCCAGTCCTTTATGACGGAGCTGTACCGGCACATCGGCGAATACACGGACGTGCCAGCCGGTGATATCGGCGTGGGCGGACGGGAGATCGGGTACCTGTTTGGCCAGTACAAACGCATCACCAACCGGTACGAGTCCGGGGTGCTCACCGGCAAGGGGGTGAGCTGGGGAGGGTCCCTGGTGCGCCCGGAGGCCACCGGCTACGGTGCGGTGATGTTTGTGCAGGAGATGCTCAAGACCAAAGGCATGAGCCTGGACGGTCAGCGGGTCATTGTCTCCGGCTCGGGCAACGTGGCCGTCAACGCCATCGATAAGGCACAAAGCCTCGGTGCCACGGTGGTGGCATGTTCGGATTCCTCGGGTTACGTGGTGGATGAAAAGGGCATTGATGTGCCGCTGCTGCGCCAGATCAAGGAAACCGAGCGCGGGCGGATTTCCGAATATGCGGAGCGTCGCGGCGCGCATGTGCGGTACGTCTCCGGCGGGTCCATCTGGGACGCAGGGGCCGGCGTCGCCCTGCCCTGCGCTACGCAGAACGAACTGAACGAAGACGACGCGACGGCACTGATCAAATCCGGTGTCCGCGCGGTGGCCGAAGGCGCGAACATGCCCTGCACCCCCGCGGCCATCAGTGCCTTCCAAAACGCCGGTGTGCTGTTCGGACCGGGCAAGGCGGCCAACGCCGGGGGCGTCGCCACCTCTGCGCTGGAAATGCAGCAGAACGCCAGCCGGGACTCCTGGTCCTTCGAGCACACCGAACGCCGGCTCAGCGAAATCATGGTCAACATCCATGAGCGGTGCGCCAGGACCGCCGAGGAATACGGTTCCCCGGGAGACTATGTGGTGGGTGCCAACATCAGCGGGTTCGTAAAGGTTGCGGACGCCATGCTGGCTCAGGGCGTCATCTAGGCGCCTCTTCCGCCAGTGTGCGGCGGACCCGGTGGAAGGAACTTCCACTATGGTTACTTCAGCCACTACAGTAGGGACAATACGGGGACATCTGTGACGTACGTCGCCGGAAGTCCGGTGAAGTGTTTTCCCAAAAGATGTCCCGCAGGCGTTCCGCGAATGCCGCTGCTGCGGGCAGCAGCTTATTGAGCAAAGGAACAGGAATAGATGGCAGACGAGGGGAACTTCTCGGATGTGCGGTTTCTGACGGTGTCGGAAGTCGCCGACGTCATGCGCGTGTCAAAGATGACGGTGTATCGGCTGGTCCACTCCGGTGACCTGCCGGCCGTCCGCTTCGGACGCTCCTACCGGGTGCCGGAATCGGCAGTTCAGAAGGTGCTGCGTGATGCCGTCATAGACCGGCGGTCAGACACGGCTTAGCCGTGGCGCCGCACGTAACCGCCGTTCCGGTGCTCAGGCTCCCGCTGTCAATTTCTGCAGCAACGACGCTGTACCCTGTTAAGGAACGTTTTTAATCGCAAGTAACTGCCGGTGTTCAACCCCTGCGCCCACGGCTTCAGGGGAAGGATGCCGGTGACTCCTAATAGTTTGTGAGGACTCTGTGGGTTCAGTAATCAAGAAGCGCCGCAAGCGTATGGCCAAGAAGAAGCACCGTAAACTGCTTCGCAAGACCCGTCACCAGCGTCGCAATAAGAAGTAACCACTTCTTTCAGCGACCGCAGTCAGTTGCCGGCCCTGTTTCGTGCAGGATACGCGCAACTGCGGCAGAGCCCGCCAGTCCCCTGTGGATAGGCGGGCTCCGGTTTTTTAAGCTCCGGCCAAGTGGAACGCCCCGGACAAAGTGGCACCTGTGCTGAAAAGCGCCTGGCAGGGCGGGCGCGGGCGCGGGGGCGGGCGCGGGCTCTAACGGGGCTAGCGCGAACGCACCCAGCCCAGGCCGCGCCACAGGCCATAGGCCGCTCCGGCCACCGTGGCGGATTTCAGGCCCAGGGTGGCGGCGCGCCGGCCGGAACGGAAGTCGTAGATCGGCCAGTTCCTGTCTCGGGCATGGCGGCGGAGGCGTGCGTCCGGATTGATGGCCACTGGATGGCCCACCAGGCTCAGGAGCGGCACGTCGTTGTAGGAGTCGCTGTAGGCCCAGCAGTTCTGCAGGTCGAGCCCTTCCTTCTCTGCCAGGGCGCGGACGCCGGCAGCCTTCGCCGGCCCGTGCAGGAACTCGCCGACGAGGCGGCCGGTATAGAGGCCGTCGGTGACTTCGCTGACCGTGCCCAGCGCGCCCGTAAGGTTCAGCCGGGAAGCGATGACGGAAGCCACCTCCACGGGCGTTCCGGTGACCAGCCAGACCGGGCGGCCGGACTTCATGTGCTGTTCGGTGAGGGCACGGGTGCCTGGCCAGATCTTCGAGACGATCATCTCGTCGTAGACCTCTTCGCCGAGTGTCCGGACATCTTCCGAAGACAGGCCGACGGCGAACGCCAGCGCAGCGTCCCGAACGGAATGTACGTCCTTCAGGTTCTCGCCCTGCAGGATGAAGCGCAGTTGTTTCCGAGCGAAACCCGCAGCTTCACGGAGGGTAAAGACCCTGCGCTGGTACATTTTGCGTCCAACATGGAAAAGACTTGCGCCACGCATCAGCGTGTTGTCCACGTCGAAGAAGGCAGCCTCGCCCGGTTTGCCCGCCGCAGCCGTGGTTCCGTTGGCTCGGACAGCAGTGGATCGGGGCATAATCCGAGTCTACGCAAAACGGGGCCCGAGCGCGGACAATCGGGAATTTGAGGCTATTTTGGACTTATGAGTGAATCTGCAGGACCGGAAGTTGTTCTCCTGACCCGCCCCGGATGCCACCTGTGTGAGGATGCCCGCAAGGTGCTTCAGCGCGTAGGCCAGGAGCTGGGAGTCCCTTGGCAGGAACGCAGCGCGGACGATGAGCCGGAGCTTGCAGCCCGTTTCGGTGAAGAGATTCCGGTGCTGTTTATTGACGGCGTCCAGCGCGATTTCTGGACGATAGACGAAACGCGGCTTCGGCACCTTCTGGAGACATGATGGAACCCGACGAGGTCCGATCCGGCGAAGCCGGGGCATGGAAGCCGGCCGCGGCCCCCAGCGGCCGGACCGTGACCGGCCCGACTGTGACGGGTGCGCCTGTGACCGGTGCGTCAACGGCAGGCGTGAAGCGGCACATTCCGCCGGCTTCCCTGGCCCGTCTCACCATCTACCTCCGTGCCCTGTCCGTGATGCTGGCCGACGGCGTCGAGCGGGTTTCCTCGGAGGAGCTGGCCGAAGCAGCAGGCGTGAATTCCCCGATGCTGCGCAAGGACCTCTCCTATTTGGGCTCCTACGGAACCAGGGGAGTGGGATATGACGTGTCCTACCTCAGCGGGCAGATTGCCGCCGCCCTGGGGCTGACCCAAAACTGGCGTGTTGCCATTGTGGGTGCCGGCAACCTGGGCCGGGCACTTGCGGGATACCCAGGTTTCGGCACGCGTGGTTTCGAAGTTGTGGCGTTGTTTGACGCGGACCGGACGGTGATAGGCGAGGACGTAGGTGGGCTGAAGATCCGGCCCGTCTCCGTTCTGGAGGAGGAACTGGAGAAAACCGAGGCAAATATGGCGGTTCTGTCGGTACCCGCCGAGGTCGCACAGGACCTCTGCGACCGACTGATTGCCGCGGGCATCACCAGTATCCTCAGCTTTGCGCCGGTGGTCCTCCAAGCACCCAAGAACGTTCAGATCCGCAAGGTGGATATGGCCACGGAACTACAGATTCTTGCCTACCACGCCCAGCGTGCCCGGGTCTCGGAAATAGCCGCCCGCGCCCGGCTGGAACGCTAGCTGCTGCGGGGCACTGTCCCGGCCTGCAAACGGCGGGGGCGGAACCACGGTGCGGCCCCTTTGGTGAAACTCAGGGCTGCCCCGGCTGCGGCGAGTATCGCTGAGGTGAGCTGCCACCCGGTGCCCAGGTTGATGCCGTAGAAAAGCGCTGCGGCGGCCAGCACGGCGGTGGCCACCCGGGCCCACCGGCGCCTTTCCCGAAGCAGCGTGGCGAACAACAGCGCGATCCCGAAAATTACCACGGCGTAGGCGACATCCACGGCCGCAATGATCTTGGCATACAGGGATCCGTTGAAACCGTATCGCTCCAGCAGGGCAAGATACGGCGGCAGATCGTCATTGAAAGGCATCCTCGCAATCGCCGTCAGCGTGACCGCCAGGTTCATGACGCCCGCGCCGGCAATCAGCAGGTAAGCGGTAACGATGACCGGAACCGGATTGCCTGTGCGGGAGGGCAACCTGCGTTCCACGCTGCGCGCCACGGTACCGACCCGGCGGGCGGCGGACCGGGCACCTGCCTGTACCTTGACCGAAGCGGCGTGGGCGCCGGCTTGGACTTTGACGGCTCCGGCACGGGCGGTCTTTTGGGTTCGGACGGAGGCCGCGTGGGCGCCGGCCTGGACCCTGGCCGCTCCGGCGCGGACGGTGTTTTGGGTTCGGACGGCTCCGGCGTGGATGTGGTTGGCGGTGGTGCGTGCTCCGGCCTGGACCCTGGCCGCTCCGGCGCGGGCGGTGTTTTGGGTATGGACGGAGGCCGCGTGGGCTCCGGTGCGGACTCGGAGGGCCCCGGCGCGGATGGTGTTTTGGGTTCGGACAGCTCCGGCGTGGATGTGGTTGGCGGTGGTGCGTGCTCCGGCCTGGACCCTAGCCGCTCCGGCGCGGGCGGTGTTTTGGGTATGGACGGAGGCTGCGTGTGCGCCGGTGCGGACTCGGAGGGCGCCGGCGCGGATGGTGTTTTGGGTTCGGACGGCTCCGGCGTGGATGTGGTTGGCGGTGGTGCGTGCTCCGGCCTGGACCCTGGCCGCTCCGGCGCGGGCGGTGTTTTGGGTACGGACGGAGGCCGCGTGGGCTCCGGTGCGGACTCGGACGGCTCCGGCGCGGGCCGTGTTCTGAGTGCGGATGGCTCCGGCGTGGATGTGGTTGGCGGTGACACGTGCCCCGGACTGGACCCGGAGGGCTCCGGCGCGGGCGGTGTTTTGGGTACGGACGGAGGCCGCGTGGGCTCCGGTGCGGACTCGGACGGCTCCGGCGCGGGCCGTGTTCTGAGTGCGGA
>NZ_JBNHFK010000013.1:0-70398 GCF_059090185.1 Arthrobacter sp. MDT1-49-2 | reverse complement strand
GGCGTTGGTCCTCGGACAATGAACTGCGCGCAGGCATAGAACTGCTCCCCGTAAGTTAGAACTGATTTCTCAGTCCAACTTTCGGGGAGCAGTTCACGAAAGGGGCCCTTTTGTCGAAACCTGCTAGCGTCCGCGGGTTGCCTTGCGGTCCGGACGGGCGCGGTAGGGATCAATGCCCTTGGGGATCGGCAGCCGGGTGCCCAGAGCGGACAGGCGCTTATTGACCGCCGCGACTTCCTGCTTGGTCAGTTCCTTGGGCAGCTTCTTGGCGGTGGTGGCCACCTTGGCCAGCGGGACCTGGCCCTCGCCGCGGCCGGTCTGGATGATGTGGACCGGAACCTTGGGGGCAATGCGGTTCATCCGGCGGCGTTCGCCGTCGGCCAGTGCCCTGGCACGAGCGGGTGCGCCTTCAGTGACCAGAATGATGCCGGGACGGCCGATGGCGCGGAACACGGCTTCCTGGGTCCGGGGGTTCACGGCAACCGGCTGTTCCTCAAGGATCCAGCCGCGGCGCAGCACGCTCAGGGCGGCGCCGGACGCTCCGGGCTGGCCTTCGATCTGCGAGAAAGCTGCCCGTTCGGCACGTCGGGACAGGATGAACATGGCTGCCAGCAGGCCGATCGGGATCGCCACGATCAGCATGGTGATCCAGTTGTCGATCAGCAGGCCGATCAGCAGCCCCACGGCGATGATGCCGAAGAACGCGCCCACCATCAGCCAGACGACGTTCGGATCATTCCGCCGTGTCATCTTGAAGACTTCGGCGATCTGCTTTAGGCGCCCTTGCTTTTTGGGCTTCTTTTCCCCCTTCGGCTTGCGGGAGAAGAGACCCTTGCGGGCGCTCTGGGGTGCGTCGGGATCAGTGCTTTTGGCCATAATGAGTCAATTCTACGTGATGCGGGCGTGCGGTGAGGAAGGCGCTCCGGTTGTGACGGGGCCGGGTTTCGCGGGGGCGCCGCGGGCATGCGGCCGGGACGGAATCCCGGGCAGCCCGAGTCCTTCCAAAGGCGGAAAAGGGTTGGGTGCGGGGAAGAATCAGCTGCGGGCGAGGATGGACGAAGCTTCCTGCAGCGTACTGCCCGAATCCTCGATGTGGGCCAGCAGCGGAGGCAGCTCCCTGCCCTTGCGGCGCATGGCCGTGGCCCATAGCCGCCCGGCGCGATAGGAGGAACGGACCAGGGGTCCGCTCATCACACCCAGGAACCCCAGTTCCTCGGCCTCGGTACTGATGTCCACGAACTCCTG
Organism: Arthrobacter sp. MDT1-49-2; assembly: GCF_059090185.1. Lineage (NCBI taxonomy): Bacteria > Bacillati > Actinomycetota > Actinomycetes > Micrococcales > Micrococcaceae > Arthrobacter > Arthrobacter sp. MDT1-49-2. Next base: position 69,153 of record NZ_JBNHFK010000013.1, on the reverse strand, counting down.
CGGCTTGACCCACCGGTCAACCGGCAGGTGCCGTTCGCTGGGCCGCAGGTATTGCGTGATGGTCAGCAGGTCGCATCCGGCGTCGCGCAGGTCCTTCAGCGCACCGGAGACCTCCTCGCGCGTCTCGCCCATGCCGAGGATCAGGTTGGACTTGGTGACCATGCCCATGTTTTGTCCCTGGGTGATGACATCGAGGGAGCGCTCATACCGGAAAGCGGGCCGGATCCGCTTGAACAGGCGCGGAACCGTTTCCACATTGTGGGCAAATACCTCGGGTTGCGCTTCGCAGATATCGATAATGTGCTCCACTTTCCCGGAAAAGTCCGGAATGAGGATTTCCACGCCGGTACCGGGGTTCAGTTCATGGATCTTCCGGATGGTCTCTGCGTAGAGCCAGACGCCCTCATCTTCGAGGTCATCGCGCGCCACACCCGTGACCGTCGCGTAGCGCAGGTTCATCTGCTGGACCGAGCGGGCCACCTTGGTGGGTTCCAGCCGGTCCAGCGGGGACGGCTTGCCGGTGTCGATCTGGCAGAAGTCGCACCGCCTGGTGCACTCCGAGCCGCCGATCAGGAACGTGGCTTCACGGTCTTCCCAGCATTCGAAGATGTTGGGGCAGCCGGCCTCTTCGCAAACCGTGTGCAGGCCTTCCTTCTTCACCTGCTTCTTCAGTTCCACGAACTCCGGCCCCATGTTCACTTTGGCCTTGATCCACTCCGGCTTGCGTTCCACGGGAACGGCCGCATTGCGTTGTTCGATGCGCAGCAGGCGTCGTCCTTCAGGGGCGAGGGTCACAGCAGGGCTCCTTTCGGCCGGCTGGCGGCAGGGTTGGCGCCGGTGCCGGGGATGTCTTTCACGGTGGTGGTGCCGGTGAGGTCCGCCTCTCGGGCGGTGAGCTCTTCCTCCACGCGTGCGACGACGTCGGCCGGCGTAACCGTCCGGCCGGTCTCCGCACTGATGGAGGTGGTGCCGGCGTCGGTTATTCCGCAGGCGATGATCTGGCTGTAGGGAGAAAGATCGTTGCTGCAGTTCAGGGAGAAGCCGTGCATGGTGACGCCGCGGTCCACGCGGATGCCCACGGCGGCAATCTTCCGGTCCGGGACGCCGAAGGGCTGCCCGTCTCCGCGGAGCCAGACACCTGAACGCCCCTCGATCCGGGTTCCGGCGAGGCCGTAGTCGCCCAGCACGGCGATCACCACGGCCTCCAAGGTGTCCACGTAGTCCCTGATGTGGGCCGGATCGGCCAGTTTGAGGATGGGATACCCCACCAGCTGCCCGGGTCCGTGCCAGGTGAGCTTTCCGCCGCGGTCCACGTTGACCACCGGAGTCCCGTCGAACGGCCGTTCATGCGGCTCCGTGCGGCGTCCTGCCGTGTACACCGGATGATGCTCCAGGAGCAGGACAGTGTTGGGTGCGTTGTCCTCAAGAACTGCCCGGTGAAGCTCCCGCTGGAGGTTCCAGCCTGCCGAATATTCCACGTAGTGCGGAGCCAGGCCTACGCGGGTGAACTCCAAAGCCATGGGGACTAGCCTAAACCCCCTGCGACGTAATGTGGACCACACTTTGGCGAGGTGTCCGACGGTCTGCCGACTACCTTGTGGATAACCGGATCGGCAGGACGATTGCGGCTCAGACTTTGGTGCCATGGACAGCAGAGCGGAAACCCCGGCACAGGACCCTGCAACAGAGGACGCTGCAACACAGGACCCTGCAGAGAACGCACGGGAGGCAGCAGGTCCGGCTCCGGTGCTGCCGGGCTATACGGTTGACCGGCTGCTGGGGGTGGGAGGCAGCGGGGCGGTGTGGCTGGTCCGCAGCCATGCCGGGGAGCAGTTTGCGCTAAAGATTGTCAGGGGCGGGGGAGAGAGGGCACCCAATGCCTTTGAGCTTCGGCGGGAGGCGAACGTCCTCGCTCGTCTGAAGCACCCGAATCTGCTGCAGCTGCACACGGTGGCGGAGACGGACCGGGGAGCAGGACTGCTCAGCACTTACGCCCCGGGAGGAAGCGTGGCAGCACTCGTGGCCGCCCGGGGCCCGGTGGCCCCCGGGGAAGCAGTGAGCATACTGGTCGGCCTTGCCGCTGCGCTTGGTTACCTGCACGCCCAGGGCGCCGCCCACGGAGACATTTCCCCGGGCAATATTCTGTTCGCCGCAGACGGCAAACCCTTGCTGGGGGATTTCGGGCAGGCACGGCTTTTGGGGGCGCCGGGGGAGGAACGTCTCGGCACCCCCGGCTATGAACCGCCGGAGGACACTGTCGCCGGCGGTGCAACGCTGGGCACGGCAGGAGATATCTTCGCGCTCTCCGCCGTGGGCTGGTTCCTGCTTACCGGCAAGGCTCCGCCACCGTCCCGGGAACGTCCGCCGCTGTCCATCCTGGTTCCGGGCGTCGGGCGGTTGCTGCCGGAGCTGCTGGAAGCGGGACTCCACGAGGAACCCGACCAGCGGCCCTCGGCCGACGAATTTGCCGCTGCGGCCTACCGCAGCGCACCGTCGCTGCCCGTGGATTTGGCGGCGTCAGTGCACCCGGAGGTCCTGCCTGAACTGCTGACCCGCCGGACCCGCTCGGCCACCGAGCAGGACGGGCGAAGGTTCGGCCGGTGGCGAAACAAACGCCGGGAACGCGCCGGCCGCGGGGCGGGGAACCGCAGTCGCAGCGCGGGGGCGGCACGATGGGGCGTCCGGGGACTCGGTCCGGGAGCGGGAGCGCCGGGCCGGGACCGCCGGCGCACTGCCGCAGCTCCGGGCAGGGCGGGAGCCGGAAGGCCAGACAGCCGGGACCAGAGCGGCCGGGACCAGAGCAGGCCGGATAGAGGGAGTATGGGCCGCAGCAACCCGGCGGGGGACAGGAGGCCACGGATACCCCACCGGTCCACCGGTAGCCGGTTGTGGCCGGCCGCCGCCACGGTGCTGGTGCTGTCGGTGCTCGTACTGGCCGGCATTGCCCTTGCGGCGCCCGAGATACTGCGCCCCGCTGCCGGTGGGCCGCTGAGCGGTTCACGGCAGGACGCGGTACTCCCCGGCAGCGCCTCCGACCAGGCACACACCCCGGACGCCGGCCCATCCGATCCCTCGAGTACAGGCGAGCTGCCGGAACAGTCACCGGTGAACGGCGGCCGGCAGGAGGAGCCCGGAACAGGGGGCACCTCGACGGAAGCCCGGTCCGTGGAAACCCTGCTGGCGGAAGCCTCGGCCGCCGATGCGGCCCGGGCCCTGCCTGCGCTCGCAGAACTGCGCGCCCGGGCCTTTGCGTCCGCCGATCCGGAGCTGCTGAACCACGTCAATGCGCCGGGATCGGACGCGATGCGCGAAGACCGGCAGCAGATCGCCCGGCTTGTACGCGACGGCCATACGCTGCGAGGACTGGCAATGCGGGCAGCGGTACTGGGCACCGCGGACGTTGGGGACGGGCAACGGGCAGCCGTGCAGGGCGGACCTGCGGAAACGGCAGGACTCACTGTGCGGCTGGAGGTCTCCGCCTATGACCAGGTGAACGGGGACGGGCGCGTGGTGCATCAGGCCGGCGAGCGGCAGCAGCAGGTGGAACTTCTGTTGCTGCGCAGCGGCGGAGCCTGGAAAATCAGCAGGATTCTCGCAGCGGACTGAGGCATGGTCCTACACGGACAAGCCGGTGCCGAAAGATAGGATCGTTCCATGAGTCCAACTGCTTACCTTCGTTACCCCGATCTGCACGGCGACCTTGTCACCTTCGTGGCTGAAGACGACGTCTGGATGGCCCCCGTATCGGGCGGCCGGGCCTGGCGTATCTCCTCGATGCAACTGCCGGCACGCAGCCCCAAGTTCTCACCGGACGGCACCCGGCTGGCCTGGCAGGTGGTCCAGGGCGGTGCTCCGGAGATTGTCACCGCGGACGTCGAGGGCGGGGATTTCCGGCAGCTGACCTTCTGGGGCAGCCAAAGCACACGGCTCAAGGGCTTCAACTCCGCGGGAGACGTGATCGCCACCAGCTCCGTGGAGCAGGAAGACAACCGACTCCGGTGGGCCTACGCGGTCCCGCTTGACGGCACGGCCCCCACCAAACTGCCCTACGGCCCGGTGGAAACCATTGCTGAGGGCCCTGCCGTTGGCGACGAACGCCCGATGGTGATCGGCAGCATGCTGACCCGCGAACAGGCCTGGTGGAAGCGTTACCGGGGCGGCACGGCTGGGAAACTGTGGATTGACACCGACGGCAACGGAGAATTCGTCCGGCTCGTTCCCGAGCTTGACGGCAACCTGTCGGACCCCATGTGGATTGACGGGAGGGTCGTTTTCCTCTCCGACCATGAGGGTTACGGGAACCTGTATTCGGTCACCCCCCAGGGCACCGATCTGCGCCGCCACACCGATTTTGAAGGTTTCTACGTCCGGCACGCCTCCGCGGACGGCACCCGCATTGTCTTCGAGTCCGCCGGACGCATCTGGCTCCTGGCCTCGCTGGACGCGGACGCAGAACCGCTGGAGATCTCCCTGGGCTCGGCCGGTACCGCACGGCGCCCCCGCCCGGCGAACGTAGCCAGGCACCTGGCCGCGGCCGTGCCCGATGCCTCCGGCACCGCGAGCGTGGTGGAAACCCACGGCACCCTGCACTGGCTCACGCACCGCGACGGGCCATCCCGCGTCATCGAAGCAGACTCCGCAGTACGTGCCCGCCTGGGCCGTCCGCTCGGGGACAAGCACGCTGTCTTCGTCTCGGACAGCGAAGGCGAGGAGGCAATCTACATCAGGAAGGTCTTTGCCGACGTAGACACCGTGTCCCGCGGATCTTCAGCCGGCCGGGACGGTGAGCGGAACGGCGGCAGGCCGGGCACCGAGCCGGCTGCGGATACCGGCATCGTTCTTCCCAGCCCGGTATCGGCCTCCAGCACCACTGAATCCCACGGGTCGCATGACCGGCCGACAGTGAGCCCAAGCCGGACCGAAGCTCAGGACAGCGAGGCCACCGGCGACTCACAGACTGCCTCCGCCGGGGAAACCGGCACCGTCCGCGTCGGCTTTGACCGGCCCACCCGCGTAAGCCAGCTCGTCCCAAGCCCGGACGGACAGCGCGTCGGCGTGTCCACCGAATACGGGGAAGTGTTCATCCTTGAAACCGCCACGGCGGAGATGAGCCCGGTGGCCACCTCCGAATTCGGTGCAGTGGACCAGCTGGCGTTCTCACCGGACTCGCAGTGGCTTGCCTGGGCAGAACCGACCACGGGGGAGGGCCGGACCAAGATCCGCCTGCGCTCCGCGGTGGACGCCTCCGCGCCGGTAATCGATGTGACGGACGGCCGTTTTGCCGACCATGATCCGTCCTTCACCCGGGACGGCCGCTACCTGGCCTTCCTTTCCGAGCGCAGCTTCGACCCCGTCTATGACACGCACCGGTTCGATCTGAGCTTCCCTTCCTCCACCAAGCCCTTCCTGGTGGCGCTGGCTGCCGGAACGCCCTCACCGTTCGGCCCGTCGGTCTCCGGCGGTTCCGTTCCCGTGGCCGCAGAAGGAGGGGACACCGGAACGTCGAAGAAAACAGTTCCTGACGTGCAGGTGGACGCCGAGCGGATCGGGGACCGCATCATTGCCGTTCCCGTGCCGCAGGGGCGGTACACCAAACTCCGCGCCGCTGAATCGGCCCTGCTCTGGCAGGCCACCGACATCTACGGCGTAACCGGTGACGGCCGTGCCTCCGCAACGGACCGGGATCCGGCGGCCCGGCTGGAACGGTTCGACCTGCAGACCAAGGACGTGTCGGTCCTGGTGCCGGCCCTGGAAGGCTACGAGGTCAGCGGCGACGGCACCAAGGTGGTGCTGCGCCATGAAGGCAGCGTCCGGGTTGTTCCCGCCTCTTCACGGGTGGAGGAGGATTCGGCAGAAAACATCCGCGTTGACCTGGACCGCATCCGTGTACGGATTGATCCGGTCAAGGTGTGGGGCCAGGCCTTCGATGAGGCATGGCGGCTGCAGCGCGACTTCTTCTGGGCCCCGGACATGGGTGGCCTGGACTGGGAAGGCGTCCATGCGCGCTACCGGCCCCTGGTGGAGAACCTCGGCAGCCATGACGACCTCGTGGACCTGCTGTGGGAAATGCACGGAGAGCTCGGTACCTCCCATGCGTATGTCACCCCGGTTCCGGTCACGGAGCAGGGCGCCGGCGGCCAGGGCTTCCTGGGTGCAGACCTGCGGCCGGGTGCAGGCGGCTGGGAAGTGGTGCGGATCCTGGGCGCCGAGTCTTCGGACCCGCAGGCAACGTCCCCGCTCAGCGCCCCGGGCGCGGACGTGCACCCCGGTGACGTCATCGCTGCCATCGACGGTGTTCCCGTCCCGCCCCGCGAAGGACCTGCTGCGCTGCTGACCGGTGCGGCCGGGCGCACGGTGGAACTGACCATAGTCTCCGCCGACGACGCCGGGGCCCCCTCCCAGCGCCGCATCGCCGTCGTCCCGCTGCGCAGCGAGGAACGGCTGCGCTACCAGAACTGGGTGCACGCCAACCGGCAGATTGTCCGGGAGGCCTCCGACGGCGCGTTCGGTTACCTGCACATCCCCGACATGGTGGCCAACGGGTGGTCGCAGCTGCACCGCGACCTGGACCAGGAAGCGTCCCGGCAGGCACTGGTGGTGGACGTCCGCAGGAACCGCGGCGGCCACACGTCCCAGCTTGTCGCCGAACTGATCGGCCGCAAGGTTACTGCCTGGGACATGCCCCGCGGCGGCCAGCCCAACCCTTACCCGGCGCATGCACCCCGGGGTCCGGTGGTCATCCTGACCGACGAATTCGCCGGTTCGGACGGTGACATCATCACGCAGGTATCCAAGCTGCGGGGCATCGGCCCGGTGATCGGCACCCGTACATGGGGCGGCGTCGTCGGTATCGACGGACGGTTCAACCTGGTGGACGGCACCACGGTCAACCAGCCGCGGTACGCCTACTGGTTCACCGGCGGCGTGGGCTGGGGTGTGGAGAACCGCGGTGTCGAACCGGACATTGAAGTGACCTTCCCGCCGCACGCCTACGTAGCGGGCGAGGATCCGCAGCTGGAACACGGCGTGGGCATCCTGCGGGAAATGCTCTCGGAGCTGCCCACCGATGAGCCTCCCGCCCTGGCGGGGTACCCGACGCTCCAGCCCGCGCCGCTGCCTCCCCGGCCGCAGAACGGCCGAGGGGAAAGCCGGCAGGAGAGTAGTGACCTGTCCATTCCGGCGCCGGTCTCGGCCGGTCAAACCGGCGGCGAGTCCAAGGACAACCGGCACTAGGACCGGGCCCGCCCCCGCCGGGCGGCGGTGAATCGTGGTGAACATGGCAGGGCCGGACCGGGAAACGGTCCGGCCCCTGCCATGTCGGCCTGTTGCGGTGCCTTCCTTGGGTTCTGGCACTTATGCAGGGGGGGCAGGTGACGCGCGTGCGTTGTAGGCGTATTGGGGCAGGAGTAATCTCGCACAGATGGGCACTAATCCGGATACCCCGCAAAACCCCGCAACATGCGTATCCCGCGGCCGGCCGGCACATGTAGCGCGGCAAACCGGTTCCGGCCGTATGCCCCTGAATGCTGCCGGCGGTGCCGCTTCGCACCCCTGGGGCAGGGCATGAACGCCGATACCCGCCCGGCATACCTGCGCTGGGCAGCGATCGGGCTCGTCGCCGTCGGCGGTGCAGCGGGCGCCGCGAGCCGCGAGGGCCTGTCCCTGGTCATCCCGAACCTCGGCTCGGTGCCGGTGGCCATTCCCCTGATCAACGTGGTGGGCGCGTTTCTGCTCGGTTATCTGTATGAAGCAGTCACCCGCCTGGATAGTTCCCGACCAACCGGCAAGAACCTGAAGCTTCTCCTGGGCACGGGTTTCTGCGGCGGATTCACGACGTACAGCTCGCTGGCCACCGACACTGCCGTGCTCTTCCGCGACGGATTGCCCTGGATCGGGATTATTTATGCGCTCGGTACGGTGCTTATCGGCGCCTGTGCCACGTGGGCGGGTATTGCCGCCGGCGCCGTCAACGCCCGCGGCTCCGGCCGGCGGCACGAACAGGAGGACGGTTCATGACTCCGGGAATCTTCCTGCTGCTGGCATTGGCCGGCGGGGCAGGCGCAACGGTGAGGTTCATCGTGGACGGCTTCATCCGTGCCCATATGAAGACTTCGTTTGCGTGGGCGACGACAATCATCAACGTGTCCGGCTCCCTCATGCTCGGCTTTCTCACCGGTATCACCATGGAGCGCTTTGTCTCCACCGATCTCAGCATCGTGATCGGCACCGGATTCCTCGGCGGCTACACCACCTTCAGCACGGCCAGCTATGAGACGGTTCAGCTGATCAAGCAGGGCCGCTACGGTGCATCCTTCATCAGCGGCATTGTCATGCTTGTGCTCTCCGTTGCTGCCGCTGTCATCGGTCTCTGGATCGGTGCCTCACTCTAGGTATCCCGCGACAGGTATCCCCGCGGCCATGGCGGGCTTCTACGGACGCTTGGCAGCGGGAAGATAGTGTGCGATCACCAGGAAGACCCAGGTGGTGAGGATATAGGGCCAGGTGTAGGTGGGAGCGTTGAGATCGTGCATGATCACCGTCACCACGGCCGTCACCACGGTGCCGATGACCGCGAGTACCCAGGAAACGGCGCTGCTGCGGAGGAAAACGACGGCGAGCGCGATGGCGGTGAGTACACCGGAGTACCCTGCCAGTCCGTTTGCCGTCTCGGTGAGGGATTCGCCCATGGCCAGTGCGCACAAACTTCCCACCACACTGCCGAGCAGCCCGGCCAGCCCCACCTTCCAGCCGGCCACGAACAACCCGAGCAGGATCAGGGCGCCGGAGAAGACGTTGTTGATCAGCACCACTTCGGACACGTTCGTCAGCAGCGAGCGGGCAAACGCCAGCGGCTCCGAATCGATGGTGGCCGACGGCGCCGAGGTCACATGCAGTGACTGAGTGCTGAGCAGAATGCCCGTCGCCACGAGACAGAACGGCGCTGTCGTCGACGGCAGGGAGAAGACTCGCAGCGGCGTTTTGGTGAACAGGGCAACCACCAGCCACGTCACCGGCGCGCACAGGATGCCGCCCACCAGGGCGATGGGATAGGCCGCCCACTGTCCTCCGACGATTGTGAAGGTGGCCGCCCCGACCAGGGCGCCGCAGAAGCCTTCCATACCGGAGATGACCGATGCCGAATCGGCCTTGAGCAGGCGTCCTCCGAGCATGTTTCCCGCACAGCCAATCAGTACGAGCAGCGCCATGCGCCAATCAGCCACGGCAAAAGCTGCCAGGATCAACAGGGCAGTGTAAATATTGCTTTGGAAGAAGATCTGCGACAGTCCCTGCCCCCAGCCCTTCAGCCACCCGGCGCCGGAGACGGCCGGGCGCGGGGTCGCCGCTCCTGCGGTACTCATGTCAACCCCGTCCCGGGTTGTCATGAGGCGGCGTTTCCTTTCCGGACCGGGGCTTTGGCCCGGGCTGCGGGCCGCCTTGTTCTGCAGCACCGCCGCTCCCGGTGCCCGACATTCCGTTCGCGAGAGCCCACCGCTCCTCCACATGGCCGAACCGCCAGTAGGCGGTGGAGGTCAACCAGACGAGTATCAGCGTGGCCACCACGATGTAACCCACGTTCTCCAGATCGATGCCGGCGACCCATCCGGTCAGCGGGTCGCGCAGCCCGAGCTTCTCGTTCAGCAGCCCTACCAGCTCAATGCCGCCGATCATTACCGCAATCATGACCGAGAGTCCGGTGATGGTGAGGTTGTAGTACAGCTTGCGCACTGCATTGACGCTCGCCCAGCCGTAGGCCTTCACCATGACGGCCGAATCGAGCGTATCGAACAGGCTCATCCCGGCAGCGAAGATCAGCGGCAGGCAAAGGATGGCGTACCAGGGGAGCCCGGTCGCTGCCCCTGTTCCGGCCAGCACCAGCAGCGCGATCTCGCTGGCGGTGTCGAAGCCGAGCCCGAACAGGAAGCCGACGGCGTACATTTTCCCCGGCCGGTCGATGGTCCGCAGCATCGGCCGGATAAGGCGGCTGATGAGGCCGCGGCCCTGCAGATGCCGTTCCAGCTCCAGTTCATCAAGGTCACCGTTTCGTGAAGCCCGCCATACCTTGAGGATTCCCATGAACGCAACGGCGTTGATGAGACCGATCAGGAGCAGGAAGACCCCCGAAACCACCGTGCCGAAGACGCCGAGACCGCTGCGCACGCCGTTGCCGTCATCGCTAAGCCCTACCGCCCAACTCACCCCTAGCGCGAGCAGCGCTGCCATGAGGAACACGATGGTGGAGTGCCCCAGCGAGAAGAAGAGGCCGACGCCGGCGGCCGGCCTGCGCAGATCCACGAGTTTGCGTGTGGTGTTGTCGATCGCCGCGATGTGGTCGGCGTCGAAAGCGTGGCGCACGCCCAGCACATAGGCGACCACCGCAATGCCGACGCCGAAGACCGAGGTGCCGAGCTGCAGGTGCAGCGGTTCAACCAGGAAGAAGAACAGTCCGAAACCTACGATGTGCAGCAGCGCCACCGGAATAAAGGCGAGCACCACCTGTGCCCGGTAGGAGCGTCCCGGCTTTACCGCCACCCCATGCATCTTGTTACGCACCGTCAGACCCCTCTCTAGCTTTTGCGGATTACCGGTGCCCGCTGCCCGGTCAGCAGTTCATGTACCGCCGAAGCCGCTGCCGTGTTCGCGGCCGCCACGGCCACCGTGTCGTTTCCTACAAGGCGCATCCATGCACCTGCATCCCCTGGCAGTGTGCTCACACCGAAGACCAGATCACCGCCACCCTCCTCCACGGCCCGGTGCAGGGTCTCTGCAACCAGGGCAGCCGGAGCGTCAGGAGTGATGACGTAGAGCATGGACAGGACATCGTGCCCGGCGAGGACCCCGAGCCCGTTCACTCCGTCCGTGCCGCCTGCACCCGAACCCGGGCTGAGCCGCAGCCTGTCGACGGCGACCGGGCGCCCGTCCGGCCGCCGCACCTCCAGGTCGGAGGCGAACACATCGTAGGCGTGCCGTTCGCCGCGGGCGAGGCGGCCGGCATACAGGGTGTCGCCAAGCAGCAGGGTGGCCGATTCGTCCACCACCGCGGAGGTCTGCTGATAGAAGCGTGAATCTGCGAAAGGCACCACGGGTTCGGGCAGGTACTCCGCGTAGGCGCCTTCCTCGACGGCGATATTCACGATGGCGGAGGCATGGTCGTGCTCCATCCGGTAGACCCTCGTCTGGGTCTGAGTGGTCACGTGCGCCGACGTGCCCGGGCCGAAGCGCAGATCGGTGCGCAGCCGGTCTCCGTGCAGAATGCCGCCGCCCGAGGACATCAGGTAGGTGTAAGCCATGTCGGGGCGCAGCTCGTTGAAATACAGCGGATGCATAATCTGCAGCGGTGACTTCTGGTAGTGCTGCACCAGCTCGGTGCGGCCCCGGTTGCGGTCAAACCCCAACTGGAGCACACCCACCTTGCCCGGACTGCCCACGGGCAGACCGTGCCAGACCTGCGACCGGCTCAGTACTTCCTCCGGCACCCGGTCCGGTTCATAGAACGCCGGTTCCAACCGGTAACCGCCGGTGCCGGGTGCCCGGTAACCGGTCCGGGAGCCGGGCGGCCCGGGCAGGGGGCTCACGCTGGCAAGGCCTGCACCGGGACCGATGTCGGCCGGTTCCGCCGCGCTTCCCGGGTCGGTCGTCTTCAGCCTCATCCGATCAGCTCGGTTCTGGCACCCCACTGAGACATGATCTGCCGGTGGAGCTCATCAACCCCGTGCCCCGTCAGCGAGTTCGTCAGCACTACCGGCCTGTCTTCGCGCACCCGGTGCGCGTCGGACTCCATTACGTTCAGATCAGTGCGGACGTACTGGGCGATATCGATTTTGTTGATGACCAGGATGTCGCTGTCGGTGATGCCCGGGCCCCGCTTACGGGGCATTTTCTCGCCCTCGGCGGTGTCCAGCACAAACACAAACACATCGGCAAGTGCCGGCGAGAAGGTCAGCGTCAGGTTGTCGCCGCCCGACTCATAGATGAGGGTGTCGATCTCCGGGAACCGTTCCAGCATTTCAGCGCCGACGGCCAGGTTCATCGTCGGGTCGTCACGCACTGCCGTATGCGGGCAGGATCCCGTCTCGACGCCCATCACCCGCTCGGGGTCGAGGATGCCCGCCAGCTCCCTGCGGACGTGGTGGGCATCCTCCTGGGTATAGATGTCGTTGGTGATCACGCCGGGGGTACGGCCGGCCTCGATCAGCAGGGGCACCAGTGCTTCGGTCAGTGCCGTCTTGCCGCTGCCGACGGGTCCGCCAATGCCGATCCTTAAAACGTTCTCGCTCATGGGTTCCTCTGTTTCGGTGGAGATGCGGTTCTTCTGTGGTGATACACCTAGCTGGAGAACAGCCGGGCCTCGGCCCTTTCATGCCGGGCGGACATGACATCGGACATGGGTGCGCAGCCGCCCAGATCGGCGAGATCGCGTTCAAGGGCGGCCTCCGTGACCTGTTCAATCACGCCTGCCGTTTCCAGCAGGATGCCCTGCGCCTTCCGGTGGTCGGTCAGCCGCAGCCGCAGGGCGGCCCCGACGAAACTCGCACAAAAGGCGAACAGATCTGCTGCCACGGCGTGCCTGGTGTCGACGCCGTTTGCTGCGTAGATCACTGCTGCCGCGACGGGCTGGCACCCGGGCGTACTGCGAAGGCGCACCTGTTCGCGGTACTGCCCAAGCAGCGCCTGCTCAATCAGCTCAGCGCCCAGATCGATCAGCTGGTGCCCGCTGCGGACAGAGGCGGTACGCATTTCGGCATTTAACTTCGAAGCAAACAGCCGCCGGTCGATGTCCTGGACGCGTTCAACGTCGCCGTCCGCCGCCGCACGGTGCGCGGCGGCGAGGGCGGTGGCATCCGAAGGTCCGACGGCGTGCAGGAGCAGATCGCGCAACAGGTGCCGCACGCCGTCCCCCTCCACGAGGCGGGCCTGGCTGTACCCCTCAAGGCTGTGGGACATGGTGTAGAACCCGCTGGGAAAGGCCGAGTCCGCGAACTGCAGGCTCGTCAGCAACTGGCGCACATCCGTCATGGGTGCCCCTAGGCGAGGAAGAACAGCTGGGTCAGGGGCAGGGACTGGGCGGGCGGGATGGTGGCCAGCGTGCCGTTGTACGTCACGTTGTAGGTCTCCGGATCCACCTCGATATTCGGCGTGGCGCTGTTCCGCACCATGTGCTGCTTGCCGATGCCGCGGCAGCGCTGCACCGGCAGGATCTGGCTCTCCAGTCCGAGCTGCTCCGGCACACCCTTGTCGATGGATGCCTTGGACATGAAGGTCGCCCGCGTGCTCTGCAGCGCCTTGCCCTGTGCTCCGAACATGGGCCGGTAATACACCGGCTGCGGCGTTGGGAGGGAAGCATTCGGATCGCCCATCAGCGCCCAGTTGATCAGGCCGCCTTTGACGATGAGGCGTGGCTTGGCGCCAAAGGACTGGATGGGCCAGAGCACAATGTCCGCCATTTTCCCCTCTTCCAGCGAGCCGATGTAGTCGGACACCCCCTGGGTAATGGCCGGGTTGATGGTGATCTTGGCCAGAAAGCGCAGCACGCGGAAGTTGTCGTTATCCGGACTGTCCTCGGGCAGTTTGCCGCGCTGGTCCTTGCAGTGATGGGCGATCTGGAACGTGCGCATAAAGGACTCGCCAATGCGGCCCATCGCCTGGGAGTCCGAGGAAACCATCGAGATGATGCCTTCGTCGTGGAAAACGGTCTCTGCGGAAATCGTTTCGGCGCGTACCCGGGAATCGGCGAAAGCGACATCTTCCGGGATGTCGTGTGAGAGGTGGTGGCAGACCATCACCATGTCGAGCAGCTCATCCACCGAGTTGACGGTGTAGGGGAGTGTCGGGTTCGTCGAGGAGGGGAGTACGTTGGGGTGCCCGGCCACCTTGATGATGTCCGGGGCGTGTCCTCCGCCGGCACCTTCGGTATGGAAGGTGTGGATGGTGCGCCCGTCGATTGCGTCCAGTGTGTCCTCGACGTAGCCGGCTTCGTTGAGGCTGTCGGTATGGACCGAAACCTGCACATCGTAGAGGTCGGCCATCGCGAGTGCGTTGCTGAGTGCTGCCGGTGTTGTGCCGTAGTCCTCGTGGACCTTCAACCCCGCCGCCCCGCCCTCGATCTGCTCCATGAGTGCCTCCGGCAGTGATCCGTTGCCCTTGGCCAGAAAGCCCATGTTCACCGGCATTCCCTCAGCGGATTGCAGCATCCTGGCCAGGTTCCAGACACCGGGCGTCGTGGTGACGCCGTTGGTGCCGTCTGTGGGTCCGGTGCCGCCGCCGAAGATGGTCGTGATTCCGTTGGAGAGGGTTGCCTGGGCCTGTTCCGGGGAGATGTAGTGCACATGGGAATCGATGCCGCCCGCGGTGGCAATGAAATGTTCGCCGGCAAGCAGTTCTGTGCCCGGGCCGACAACGAGGCGCGGATCCACTCCGTCCTGGATGTGCGGGTTACCGGACTTGCCGACGCCGGCGATCTTGCCGTCGCGCACACCGATGTCGCCTTTAACCACCCCAAGCACAGGGTCCAGGATGATGGCGTTGGTGATGACCAGATCAAGCACGCCCTCTGCCGAGGTCGCCTGGGGGTCGGCCGCCATGCCGTCACGGGCGGTTTTGCCGCCGCCGTAGACAACCTCGTCGCCGTAGTGTCCCTCGTTGTAATCCTTCTCAATCTCGATCACGAGGTTGGTGTCGGCCAGCCGGACCCGGTCCCCGGTGGTCGGACCAAACAGATCGGTGTATTGCTTGCGCGAGATCTTCGCCATCACTTCTTCCCCTCTTCTGCGTTACCCGTTTTCGCCGTTTGGCCCGTGCTGCCGGCACTTGGTTTGGAGCTTGGCTTGCCGTTCCGGAACTTGAGCTCGTTCATCCGGTCAATCGCCCGGATCTTCGTCGCCGCAGAGTCGAGTCCGCCGTCGACCAGGTTGTTGAAGCCGATGAGCCGCCGGTTGCCGGCGTAGGCCGTCAGAGTCACTTCCTTGGTGTCGCCGGCTTCGATGCGGATACCTGTGCCGGCCGGCAGGTCGAGGTGCATGCCGTAGGCCAGTTCACGCTCGAACAGAAGAGCCTTATTGGTTTCAAAAAAGTGGAAATGTGAGCCGATCTGGATCGCGCGGTCACCGGTGTTGCTTACCAGCAGAGTGACGCTCGGCCTGCCGGCGTTAATCTCGATTTCCTCATCTTTGTGGTTATAGGAGGGGGTGCCCAGCATGGTGTTTCCTTCCCTTGGCTGCAGCACCGCTGCAGTCCTGTTTGGGTGGGGACTCTTGGTGTTTAATGCGGGTAACTCGAACCGACCGGAGCGGGATTGCTCTGCATATGACCGCCCTCTGCTTCGTGGCTGTGGACGTGGCTGTCACCGTGACCGTGGCTGTGGGAGTGGCCGTTGGCCGTATCAAAGGCGTGTGAGTGTGCGTAGCCGTGGCCGTGGTCAGCCAGCAGGCCTGCCTCAATCCCGTTGCGGCCGTGCTCGAGGGAGTGCAGTGCATCGCGGACCCGCTCGAGGATGACTCGCAGCATCGCCTGCCTGCTGAGCAAAGGGCCGTAAAACCCGGCGCCGGCAAATGCGCCTTCACCGAACGGCACCGTCTCGCCGTGTATCGCCGCCGTCTGCCGGAAACCCGCGGGAACCACGACCGTCTCGGCAGTGCCGAGAAGCCGCATCCGCCGGATGGCCTCCACTAGGTCACCGGTGTCCTCCGCCGTCACCGTCTCCACCGCGTTGCCCGCCCCGTGCGTACGCACGAGATGGGAAATCCGGTAGAGCTCGGCGTCGTCAAAAGGATTGGCTGCATCGGCCATGATGAGCATGCCCGCCTGCGGGGCCCGTTGCCGGATACTGGTGGCTGCAGCGCGGAGCCATGCCGTGAGATGGTCGCCCGTGCCAAAGGGGCTGGCCAGGGCCAGGGGTGCAGCAGGTGCACGGGTACCGGTTCCCAGCCAGCTGAGCGTTTTCGCGGTATCGGCGATGAGCGTCGGGTTGCGTCCGAAGGTCATCGGCAGCACCACCACCGGCGCCGTATTCGATTCCAGGCGTTGACTCCCGCGCAGGTGCGTCAGCAGATTGTGCAGGGGCCGGCCCGCCGGAGTGATGTAAGCATGGGGAAGGGCATCCGTCAGGAAGGACAGATCCGCTCCGTTTCCGCTCTCATGACCTCCGACCAGTACCGCCGTCGCATCCGGTCCGCCTGACCGGGCCAAGTCAGATCCCGATGGGGTCGTGGCAGGAGACCAGCTTGCTGCCGTCGACGAAGGTGGCTTCGACCTGCAGGAGCGGCAGGCGCTCACGTACGCCGTCCATGCAGTCGGATTCCGAAACGATGGTCTTGCCGAGCTCCATCACCTCGGCGACTGTGCGCCCGTCGCGGGCGCCCTCCAAGATGGCTTCGCAGATAAGGGCTGTCGCCTCACTGACACTGAGTTTGGTTCCCCGGTCCCGCCGCTTCCGGGCCAAATCTGCCACCTGATAGATGTAGAGCTTGTCGATTTCTTTGGGAGTGAGGTTCATCTTTTTACCTTCAGACGCAGTGGCGATCCTATCGAAACCGCTCCCTTGGCGTGGCCAAGATCGCTTGGAATTACGCTACGCGGGCTCTCCTGCCGTCAACACCCTGCCTCCGGGCTCCGCCCTGCAGCGCCCAAAATAAGTCCGCCATGTGGACGGCTGCGCCCCGGGCCGGGCGGTCTGGGATATTGCGAGCGGGTCGGGTTAAAGCGGAAGGCCCGCCCCGCAGAAGCGGAGCGGGCCTGTCGCGGAGGCCGGGGTCTAGGAATCCAGAACAGCGTCCATCGTGATGTCGATGCCGGCCAGTGCCTGGGAGACGGGGCAGCCGGTTTTCGCGGCCTCGGCAATGTCATCGAACTGCTCCGCCGTGAGGCCGGGCACCACCGCGGTGACCTTCAGGTGGCTGCCGGTGATGCCGGTTCCGGGCACGAAGGTAACGTCCGCGGACGTCTCAATGCGCTCCGCTGTCTTGCCGGCTTCGGCAAGGGCATTGCTGAACGCCATGGAGAAGCAGGCCGAGTGTGCGGCGGCAATCAGCTCCTCGGGGCTGGTCTTTCCGTTGGCTTCCTCGGCGCGCGCCTTCCACGTCACGTCGTAGGTGCCCAGGCCGGAGCTGTCGAGGGTGACATCACCCTTGCCGTTGAAGAGGTCGCCGTTCCAAACGGTGTGGGCTGAGCGGACTGTAGCCATGGGGGTCTCCTTAAAGAGTGACGGGATGGGACCGGCCGTAGCCGGTGCACCATCCCATCCTATTTCCGCAGTTGTGCGGACTACCACATAGTGGCGAGGGCGATGTTGACGATCGTGAGGATGCCGACGCTGTTGGCGAGGCCGGCGGAGACCTTTTCATCCTTCTTGTAGCGGCGCTGGCCGATGAAGGCGAGCACGGCGATGACCAGGGCGATCAGCAGCTTGATGCCGATCTTCATGTGGTTGACGTCGCCGTCTCCTGCCTCGGCGACGGCCACCAGAGCAAGACCCGTGACGAGCTGGAGCAGGGCGCCGTGGAACTGGCCCGGCAGCACCGTCGGGTTCTTGATCCGGGCGAACCACAGACCAACGATGATGGCTGCACCCAGGATGTGCAGGAAGACAAGGAAGCTCTGAAGAATATCCATGCTTCCAGCTTACTGACGTCCTGTCGGCTCCCTTGACCACACCGGCGGCGGGGCCGGTAACTTTTCTACAACATGTAGAGAAAATCACCAGGCGGTTAACGACGCAGGGCGCCCTCCCGGTGGGGGAGGACGCCCTGCAGGCCGAGGCGGAGTCCTAGAGACCCAGGTCTGCCTCGAAGTTGCCTTCTTCCAGCCGTGCCTTCAGCGTCTGCAGGAAGCGGCCTGCATCGGCGCCGTCCACCAGGCGGTGGTCGTACGTCAGGGAGAGGTACATCATCGAACGGATGGCAATGTTGTCATTGCCTTCGGCGTCGGTGACCACCATGGGGCGCTTGACAATGGCGCCGGTGCCCAGGATGCCGACCTGCGGCTGGTTGATGATCGGGGTGTCGAACAGGGCACCCACGGAACCGATGTTGGTGATGGTGAAGGTTCCGCCGGACAGTTCATCCGGGCCGATCTTGTTGTTGCGTGTCCGGCTGCCGACGTCGGCAATCTTCTTCGCGAGGCCGGTGATGTTCAGGTCGCCGGCGTCGTTGATGACCGGAACCAGCAGGCCCTTTTCCGTGTCCACGGCAATGGCGAGGTGCTCGGAGTCGTGGTACGTGATCTCCTGCGTCTCGTTGTCGTAGGACGCGTTGAGCTTGGGGTGCTGCTTCAGCGCTTCGACCACGGCCTTGGCGATGAACGGCAGGAAGGTGAGCTTTGCACCGTTCTGCTCCTGGAAGCTGCCCTTGGCCTTCTGCCGCAGTGCCGCGATACGGGTCATATCGACCTCGTGGACCTGCGTCAGCTGTGCCGATTCCTCCAGGGACTCGCGCATACGGCGTGCGATGGTCTGGCGGATCCGCGGAGCCTTCACCGTGGTGCCGCGGAGCTTGGCGCTGGCCTCGCTGATCTGGGCCGGAGCTGCCTTCTCCGAGGCGGGCGACGATGCCGGTGCGGATGCGGCGGGCTTTTCGGCCTTCTTCGCTTCGGCGGCTTCGAGCACGTCCTGCTTGCGGATGCGACCGGCGACGCCGGAGCCCTTCACGGTGGACAGGTCAACGCCGTGCTCGTTGGCCAGCTTGCGCACCAGCGGGGTGACGTAGGTGCCGCCGTCGTTGGAACCGGCGGAAGCCTGGGGGGCTTCCTGCTTCGGAACCTCAGCCTTGGGTGCCTCCGCCTTGGAAGCCTCCTGCTTCGGGGCCTCAGCCTTCGGCTCTTCCTTTTTCTCCGGCTCGGCGGCCGGAGCTTCACGCTCGTCCTTGGACGCTGCCGCTACCGGCTCGGCTTCCTTGGGCTCAGCCTTGGCAGGAGCGGCGGCACCGGAACCGATGACGGCCAGGACGGAACCGACCTCGGCGGTGTCGTCCTCGTTGACCCGGATCTCCAGCAGCTTGCCGGCCACGGGGGAGGGGATCTCGGTGTCGACCTTGTCGGTGGACACTTCCAGCAGCGGCTCGTCCATTTCGACGTCGTCGCCCACGGCCTTCAGCCAGCGGGTGACAGTGCCTTCGGTGACGGACTCGCCCAGCGCCGGGAGGGTGACCTCGGTGCCTTCACCGGCACCGGACTCGGACCCGGAGTCTGAGGAGGCCGGGGCTTCTTCAGCCGCCGGAGCCTCTTCGGCTGCGGGTGCCTCTTCGGCGGGTGCTTCTTCCGCCGGTGCTTCCTGGTTGGCGGCGCTGCCGCCGTCGTCCTGCTGCGAGCCGGAGCCGTCGCCAATGCGAACCAGCGGCGCACCCACTTCAGCGGTTTCGTCTTCGGCTACGAGGATTTCCTCGATAACGCCGGCCACGGGGGAGGGGATCTCGGTGTCGACCTTGTCGGTGGAAACCTCCAGCAGCGGCTCGTCGACCTCTACGGTGTCGCCGACATTCTTCAGCCAGCGGGTGACGGTGCCTTCGGTGACGCTTTCACCAAGGGCGGGTAAGTTCACGGTTTCAGACATATTGTCCCCGTTTCTCCTTGTTAGATCTTTTGTGACCAGCCGTACCGCTGGTGCCGGTGATGAGTTCACGGGTGCGGCGGCCAGGCCGGCCGCACCCGAAAGTGGATCCTTTGGGTTTAACCGTGAAGGGGCTTGCCGGCCAGAGCCATGGCTGCCTCGCCCAACGCTTCGTTCTGCGTCGGATGTGCATGGATCAGGCTGGCAATATCCTCAGGGTACGCCTCCCAGTTGACGATCAGCTGGGCTTCGCCGATCTGCTCGCCGATGCGGGCACCGATCATGTGGACACCCACGATGGGGCCGTCCTTTTCACGGACCATCTTGATCAGGCCGGAGGAGCCCAGGATGGAGGTCTTGCCGTTGCCGGCCAGGTTGTATTCCTGGACCTCGACGTTCTCTGCACCCAGCTTGTCCTTGGCCTTGGCCTCGGTCAGGCCGACGGACGCGATTTCGGGTTCGCAGTAGGTGACCTTGGGGATGTTGACGTCTTCGACGACGACCGGCTTGAGGCCGGCAATCTCTTCAGCCACGAAGATGCCCTGCTGGAAGCCGCGGTGGGCCAGCTGCAGGCCGGGAACAATGTCGCCCACGGCGTAGATGTTGCCGACGCCGGTGTGCAGGCGCTCGTTGGTGATGACGAAGCCGCGGTCCATGGTGATGCCGGCGTCTTCGTAACCCAGGTTCGCGGTGACCGGTCCGCGGCCCACGGCCACGAGCATCAAGTCTGCTTCGAACGTCTTGCCGTCGGCCAGCGTGACGACCACGCCGTCGTCGTTCTGCTTGACGTTGTCGAAGAAGATGCCGGTGCTGAACTTGATGCCGCGCTTCTTGTAGGCGCGTTCCAGGTTCTTGACGATGGCGGCATCTTCGTTCGGGACCAGCGAGGGCAGGCCCTCGACAATGGTGACGTCCACGCCGAAGGAGTTCCAGACGGAAGCGAACTCGACGCCGATCACGCCGCCGCCCAGGATGATGGCGCTCTTGGGAACGGTGTCCATCTTCAGTGCCTGGTCGGAGGTGATGACCTTGCCGCCGATTTCCAGGCCCGGCAGTGAACGGGAGTAGGAGCCGGTGGCCAGGATGATGTTCTTGCCGGTGTAGGTCTCACCGTTGACCTCGATGGTCTTTTCGCTGGTGAGCTTGCCTTCACCCTCAATGACGGTGATGCCCTTGGACTTGATCAGGCCCTGCAGGCCGCGGAACTTGCCCGCAATGATGTTGTCCTTGTAGGAGTTCACTGCCGTCATATCAACGGAGTCAAAGGTGGCGTTGATGCCGTACTTCGAGGCGGTCTTGGCGTTCTCCGCGATTTCCGCGGAGTGCAGCAGGGCCTTGGTGGGGATGCAGCCGTTGTGAAGGCAGGTCCCGCCCAGCTTCCCCTTTTCAATGAGACCTACGGAGAATCCCAGCTCCACGGAACGCAGTGCTGCGGCATAGCCGCCGCTGCCTCCGCCGAGGATCAGGATGTCGAACTCTTGCGCAGCTGCCTTATCGGCCACTTGGACGCTCCCTCGCGTAATCGTTGACGCGCCCATGCGCGCCGGTGAGTATTTGGGCGTTTGTGATTAGGTCTCACCCTATCGCCCCCTACCACCGGCATCCACTTGGAGACAGGCGGTAGGGGGTGAAGTGTAATGAGAAACACCAGTCACAACTGTCAGTTCCGTTTCACGGAACGGTTTTTACTGCTAGGAAGCGCGTGCGACGACGTCTTCTGCGTAGGCCACCAGGGTGCGGACGGCGACGCCGGTGCCTTCCTTGTGCACATAGCCGTACGGAGCGCCCTCGTTGAAGGCGGGGCCGGCAATGTCCAGGTGGGCCCACGGAATCTTGGTGCCGTTGACCTCACCCACGAATTCACGCAGGAACGTAGCGGCCGTCATCATGCCGCCGAAGCGCTCACCGTGGTTGGCGATGTCCGCCACCTGGGAATCCAGGCTGGCACGCAGCTCCTCGGGGATGGGCATCGGCCAGAACAGTTCGCCTGCGCGGTCGGCTGCGGCCTTCACGGCATCGCGGACACCTTCCTCGCCCATGACGGCGGAGACCCGGTTGCCCAGGGCGATCATCTGCGCACCGGTGAGGGTGGCGACGTCGATGATCGCATCCGGCGCTTCCTCGCTGGCGGCCACGAGACCGTCCGCCATGACCAGGCGGCCCTCGGCGTCCGTGTTCAGGACCTCGACGGTGCGTCCGCCGTAGGTGGTCATGACGTCGGAGGGGCGCTGCGCGGTGCCGGAGGGCATGTTTTCCGCGATGCAGAGCCAGGACGTGACCTTGATCGGCAGACCCAGTTCGGCGATGGCCAGCAGGGCGTTCAGGACCACGGCGGCTCCGCCCATGTCCGACTTCATGGCCTGCATGCCGGCGGCCGGCTTCAGGGACAGTCCGCCCGAATCGAAGGTGATGCCTTTGCCGACGAGGGCCAGTGTTGCCTTGGAGCGGGCCGGTGCGTATTCAAGCTTCACCAGGCGCGGCGGGCGGGAGGAACCCTTCCCGACGCCGAGGATGCCGCCGAAGCCTTCACGTTCAAGCTTCTTCTCGTCCATCACGGTGACTTTGACCTTCGCCGAAAGCGGCTTGGCCAGGTCCTTAGCGGCCGCGGCGAACGTCTCCGGGTACAGGTGGCTCGGCGGCTGGTTGACCAGGGTGCGGGTGGCGTTCACCGCGCGGCCCAGGATGCGGGCGCGGTCGAGGGCCGGCTTCATGGCCTTTTCGTCGGCGGCCGCCGTGATGACGGTGATGTCGGCTACCGGCGCGGGAACCTTTTCCGCCGTAGCGGCGCTGCGGTGCTCGGTGAAGCTGTAGGCACCCAGCAGGGCGCCTTCGGCGACGGCCGCGGCGTCGGCTACGCTGCCGGCCGGCAGTGCCAGGGCAACGGAGCCGGTGCCGGCGATCTGCCGGACAGCGGAGCCTGCGGTGCGCCGCAGGGTTTCCTCGCTCAGGGCGACGCCTGGGGAGACCTTGCCCAGTCCGGCGAGGACAAGCATGTCGGCATCGACGTCGGGAAGACCCGGCAGGCGGTGCACCTCGTCGGCGGCACCGGTGATGCCGAGCAGGGGCAGGGAAGCGGCCAGGGCCGCGGAGGCCTTGGGGGTAAGCGGGCTTTCGATGAGCACGGGACCGTCAGGGGTCTGGCCCACGCCGATCACGAGTGCGTTGGCGGATACCTTCCGCCCGTCCTTTGACACTGCCGACAGGCTGGGCTCACTGGCTTTGTTCACGAAGCTGCTTCCTCACGTTTCTGTGTTGAGTTGCGTTATCACATCGATCGTAGTCTGAAGAGCGCCCGCGGGCTGCCACCGGGAGGCAGGAGAGCAGGGATAGTGACGGTTGGGCAGGGCCGGAATGAACGGGCACTTCGGTGCGTTTACCCTTGAGTAAGGGAACAGCAGGGGTGTATCGCGGTCAGAAATACCGGCCCGGAGGCCCTGCCGTACCGAGAAAGCACGCCGACGAGTAGCCGGGAGGGGTAAGACATGCTTGATCCGCTGACCCTGTTTAATCTTAATCCGGAGGTGGCGGATTCCGCCGACCTGCGCGGACGCAAGCTCCTGGTCGGCTTTACCGGCTTTGCGGAGGCCGGCCACGTGGTCAGCCAGATCCGCGACGAACTGTTCGATGCCCTGGACCATGACCTGGTAGCCACCTTCGACGCCGATCAGCTTATTGACTACCGGAACCGCCGGCCGCAGATTTCCTTCATTGAGGACCACCTGAGCGACTATGAGCCGCCTCGGCTCGAGCTGCACCGTATGTACGACGGGCTGGGGGAGCCGTTCCTGTTCCTGACCGGCTTTGAGCCGGACCTGCAGTGGGAACGCTTTACCGCCGCCGTCCTGCATCTTGTCCACTCGCTGGAAGTGGAGCTGGTCTGCTGGGTGCATTCCATCCCGATGCCGGTCCCGCATACGCGGCCCATCGGTGTCACCACCCACGGCAACCGCCCTGACCTGGTTGAGGGCATCAGTTCCTGGACTCCCGTCGCCCAGATCCAGGCCGCCGTCGGGCATCTGCTGGAAGTGCGTCTGGCCGAAGCCGGAGTCGACGTCGTCGGCCACGTGGTGCACGTTCCGCACTACCTGGCCGAGGCCGAGTTCCCGCCCGCCGCCGTCGCCGGACTCGAGTACCTCGGCGCGGCAGCGTCCCTGGTGCTGCCCACGGACCGGCTGCGCGAGGCCGGCCGCGACGTGGAACGCCAGATCGCCCAGCAGGTTGAAGCCTCCGCGGAGGTCAAGGGTGTCGTCTCCACCTTGGAGAAGCGTTACGACGAGTACACCGACAGCACAGTCCGACGCTCTTTGCTCGTGAAGGACAACGACGAACTTGCCGACGCCGACGAGATCGGTGCCGCGGTGGAGGCCTACCTGGCCAGTCCGCAGGCCGAGGAAGAGTCCGAGGCACTGTGGCCGGAGAACCAGCAGGGCCCGCCCGACGCGGAAGCCACTACGCCGCAGACAGACGAACCAAGCGAAAGCGCGAACCAGGAGAATGCATCCCATGCCACGGACGGCACGGTTGAGGATCACGGAACCGGAGAACCGAAGGGGCGGAACGGCCGGGCCTGACCGGCGGCCCGCACGCACTTCGACGGATGGGGCATTAGGTTGAGCTCCGCTGTTCCGCCAAAACCGGTGCCCGCCGGAGAAACCCCGCCCGACGGGTCATCCGCGCCGGGTCCGTCAGCGGCCCCTTTGGCGATGAACGGGCGGCGTGCCTGGATTGTCTGGGGCGTCGGCGTTTTCGCCTACATGGTCGCCGTCACCCAGCGGACCACTTTCGGCGTGGCCGGCATCGAAGCCACAGACCGTTTTTCGGCGACTGCTTCCGTCCTGTCCGTATTCACCGTGGTGCAGCTGCTCGTCTACGCAGGCCTGCAGATCCCCGTAGGCGTCCTGGTGGACCGGTTCGGCCCGAGGCTGCTTATTGCCGCAGGTGCGGCATTGATGCTGGCCGGCCAGTTCCAGCTGGCCACCGCCGATTCAGTCGGTGCCGGCATCCTGGGGCGTTCCCTCGTAGGGGCCGGGGATGCCTTGACCTTTATCTCGGTGCTGCGCCTGCTGCCGGCGTGGTTCTCCGGACGGCGGATCCCGGTGTTGACCCAGTACACCGGTGTGGTGGGGCAGCTGGGACAAATCGCCAGTGCCATCCCGTTTGCGTTCGTGCTGCACCGTTTCGGCTGGAGCACCGCGTTTATCGCCGCCGCGTCACTTTCCCTGCTGGCGCTGGTCCTTACCCTTGCCTGCGTGCGCAACCGGCCGGAGGGCGGCGAAGCGCCGGTGCCCTTGCCGCTGCGCCAGACCGGCACGAGTCTCTCGGAGGCCTTCGCCCAGCCGGGCACCAGGCTGGGCATGTGGACCCACTACACGGTCCAGTTCCCGGGCACCGTGTTTGTGCTGATGTGGGGCTTCCCGTATCTGGTCAGTGCTGAGGGGGTGACGCCCGCGCTTGCTTCGGCGCTGATGACACTGTTTGTGGTGGTCGCCATTCTTTGCGGTCCCTGGATGGGTTCCTGGGTGGGGCGCCACCCGCTGCGCCGTTCCACCATGGTGCTGATGATTGCCGCGTCCATGGCCGCGGGCTGGGCAGCCGTCCTGCTGTATCCCGGACCGGCGCCCCTGTGGCTGCTGGTCCTGCTGGTGGTCCTGCTTGCCGTCGGCGGTCCGGGCTCGATGATCGGGTTCGACTTTGCGCGAACCTATAACCCCAGCCATCGGCTGGGTACCGCCACGGGCATAGTGAACATAGGCGGGTTCGTTGCCTCCCTGGTGAGCATGTACCTGATTGGCCTTGTTCTGGACGTGCTCAACAACAGCGGTTTCTCCGACGGCAACCTCTATGCCCTGGAATCATTCCGCATTGCACTGTCCGTCCAGTTTGTCGTGATGGCCGTGGGGGTGGCGGGCATCCTGCGGACCCGCAAGGCCATCCGGCAAAGGCTGGCCAGCAACGGAGCTCCGCTGCCGCCGCTGCGCGCAGCCCTGGCGCGTGAGCGGCAGCGACGCAAGGACGAACGCGGGGGCCCGGCAGGCAACCGGTAGAACGCCGGCTCGGCCTGCAGGGGCCGGGGCGGCCGGGATGACCCGGCCTCCACAGGGGCGGCAGGGAGACGGCTCCGTCCCGGGAATGCACAAATCAACGGACGGCGGGTCAGTACGCGGGGCGCCGCAGGAAAACTTGGGCCCATGAGCACAGAACCTGCAGACGGCACCGCGCAGAATCCCTACCGCGTCAGCGATCCTGCGGATATCCTCAGCCTGATCCCGCACACCCTCGGGTTCCAGCCCCGGGAATCCCTCGTGCTGATGGCCCTGTGCGGCGGGCGCCTCGGTGCCACCCTCCGGCTGGACCTGCCACCGTTGCGGGCAGCTTCGAAGGGCGGCGCCAACGCGGCCTATGCCGGTGCGGCCGCCCGGTTCCTGGCTTCGGACACCGCTGCCGACGGCGCCCTGCTGGTCCTGTACACCGGCGAGGCATGGCGAGAGCCGGCCCGGCCACCGTTCCGCGCGCTGATCCGCCGGCTTGAGAAGGAGCTCGCGGCGGTCTCCCTCCCGGTGCAGGACGGATGGCTCGTGGGGCCGGAGCACTGGCGGGACTACTTCTGCACCCGGACGGACTGCTGTCCCTGGCCGGGAATGCCGCGTTCGCAGATCAGGGACAGCACCCTCAACACAGAGCTTGTATACCGGGGCAGCGCCTTCGCTCCGTCACTGGAGCAGGCAGTGGGATCCTCCCTTGCCCTGCCGTGGAGGCGGCGGCCGGAGGTGGCAGACGCGCAGGAACGTTTCACGGACATGCTCCAGGACCGCTGGTGCGGGCAGGACCAGTTCCGGGGCACGCTGGGCCTGTGGGCGCGGTGCTTTTCCCCGGGTGCTTCCCGGCCTGCCGCGGAGCACGCGGACAATGCAGACAATGCAGACAATGCGGACAACCCGGACACTGCGGATCAGGCAGGATCACAGTCGCCGGGGAACGGGCTGCGGGAGGCCCCGGAGACAGCGGGTTTTCTGTTGGCGAGTCTTCAGGACCGGGGTATCCGGGACGCGGTACTGGTGCTGGCCGCAGCCGGTCCGGAGATAGCGCTGGCAGGAGCCGAAGCCCACGGCCTGCTTCGTCGCCAGCGTAGTGCGGCGGTGTTTCCCCGGGATGCTCATATGCCCGGTGTGATGCCCGGCGAGGCACCCGGGCATCCAGGCGGCGGATCGGGTCCTCCGACCACCCGTCCGACACCCGGCCGGGCTTCCGCCGGAGAAGCGGCAGGATACTTCCGCGGCATCCTTGTCGGACGTGGCGGCGGCACGCCGGATTGGCCGCTTCTGGACCGCGCACACAACGTTTTTGCCGATCTTGCTGCGACGGCGGACGGGGAGGCCAAGGCCGCGCTGCTGTCTCTGCTCGCCTGGATCGAATGGGCCCGTGGACGCGGGTCCCGGGCACACGTCTATTTGGAGCAGAGCCTCGCCGCCCAGCCTGGGTACCGGCTGGCCTTGCTGCTCGGCGAATTACTCGGAACGGGCCTGCTGCCCGACTGGGCGCGTACCCGCGGAGAGTCCTGGCCGGGCGCTGACCGCGAATCCGGCGTCGGCGGGACGTGGTAGGCGCAGGTCCGGCGGAAGCAGGGCCCGGCTGCATCCAGGACAGCGCATTCAGTACAGCAGGGTAATGCTGTAGCGGATCGGAAAACGTGCGACAATGGGAACCGAGACCCGGTCGGGTTCGTGTATCAAGTGTCCTTTGAACTGCTTGTCCCTGTGGCAGCGGAACAAAACACCGGCAACGTCTGTTGTATAAGAAACAGATCATGCCAGGCACTTGGATTTCAATCACGGACTTGACAGGGTCATAGTGGTGTTGCCCCCAATGGCGGTGCCACAACCCGCCGTATGAAAGGTTTTCTGTGTCGCCGAGAAAGACAACTGCAGTCGAAGAGACTGACACTGCAAATAAGCGCACTGCCGCAACTGAGGCCCCTGCCGCAGCGGCCACCAAAGAGGCCGCGACCGGCGATAAGACTGCTGTCAAAGCGGCCCGCAAGCCCTTCACCCGGAAGGCCCCGGCGAAGACTGCCACCACAAGGAAGACTTCGGCGAAGGCTGCCAAGGAAACCGTGGAAGAGCCGCACGACGACTCCGTCGAGGTTGAGCCGGACGCAGAAGCAGTTGAAGCGGCTGACCCCGCTGCAGAGGCAGCACCAACAGGGTCGGGGTTTGTGTACTCCGATGCCGACGATGATGACGCGCCTGCCCAGCAGGTCGTTTCCGCCGGTGCCACCGCCGACCCGGTCAAGGACTACCTGAAGCAGATCGGCAAGGTTGCCCTGCTGAACGCGGAGCAGGAAGTCGACCTCGCCCTGCGGATCGAAGCCGGACTGTACGCCGACGAAAAGCTGGCTGCCGACGAGCTCCTGCCCGAAGACAAGCGCATGGATCCGAAGCTGAAGCGCGAGCTCCAGTGGGTGTCCCACGACGGAAAGCGCGCCAAGAACCACCTGCTTGAAGCCAACCTTCGCCTGGTGGTCTCCCTGGCCAAGCGTTACACCGGCCGCGGCATGCTGTTCCTGGACCTGATCCAGGAAGGCAACCTGGGCCTGATCCGTGCCGTCGAGAAGTTCGACTACACCAAGGGCTTCAAGTTCTCCACCTATGCAACCTGGTGGATCCGCCAGGCGATTACGCGTGCCATGGCTGACCAGGCCCGCACCATCCGTATTCCGGTGCACATGGTGGAAGTCATCAACAAGCTGGCCCGCGTGCAGCGCCAGATGCTCCAGGACCTGGGCCGCGAGCCCGCTCCGGAAGAGCTCGCCCTTGAACTGGACATGACCCCTGAAAAGGTTGTGGAAGTGCAGAAGTACGGCCGCGAGCCGATCTCCCTGCACACTCCGCTGGGTGAAGATGGCGACTCCGAATTCGGTGACCTCATCGAGGACTCCGAAGCCGTGGTTCCGGCCGACGCCGTCAGCTTCACGCTCCTGCAGGAGCAGCTGCATTCGGTGCTGGACACGCTGTCCGAGCGCGAGGCCGGTGTGGTGGCCATGCGGTTCGGCCTCACGGACGGCCAGCCGAAGACCCTTGATGAGATCGGCAAGGTTTACGGGGTTACCCGTGAGCGCATCCGCCAGATCGAATCCAAGACCATGTCCAAGCTGCGCCACCCGTCGCGGTCCCAGGTTCTCCGGGATTACCTGGACTAAAGACACACCCGGGCAGGGAGCTTCCTGCCCGCGAAGCACCCCGTACCGCTGCGCGGTGCGGGGTGCTTTCGTCTCACGTGGTGTCCCCGACCAGCCCGGCTCCACACCGGGGCCCTCGGAGCTGTGTACAAGAAGAAGGCGCCGACAAAAAGAAGTCCCCTTCCGCGAAGGAAGGGGACTTCTTTAAGTCTGGTGCATAGTCGCCGCGCCAGCGCGGCTGCTGCGCCGATGGAACCGTGGGTTCTGCCGGCGTTAAACTACTCGACCGGTGCCTTTTCGTTCAGGCGGGACGTCTCGTCCTGCCATTCCGAAGTGAGCGGGCGGAGGTTTGCCTCCACTGCCCGGGCATGGTGTCCGCAGAAAAGCAGTTCCCCGCCGGAGGATTCCAGTACGGCACGTACGTATGCCTGTGCGCCGCAACGATCGCAGCGGTCCAGGCTGTTCAGCTCACGGGTTGCTACTGCTGCTGTCATGAGTTGCCTCCTCAAGGGTGTTGATACTTCATATAACCACCTTTGCCGGCCCTGCTATTGCAGGCGGGCCCGGCTTTCGCTCTACGCGTACCGATCGGCCGGGGGCGGTGTGGGCAGTCTCACCCCCGTCGAGTCGCTGGGCGAAACTGTCACCGGGCGGGATTAACCTTGTAACAGTCCGATTTGTTTCCGGACGATCCTGTTCGGTCATCCCACCGGCCCAGCGGCCGACACCAAGGAGTTTCAACACACGTGGCGCCCCCAAGCTCGAACTACACCGCCCGGCACCTGTCCGTCCTGGAAGGACTGGAAGCCGTCCGCAAACGTCCGGGCATGTACATCGGCTCCACCGACTCCCGGGGGCTGATGCACTGCCTCTGGGAGATTATCGACAACTCCGTTGACGAGGCGCTGGCCGGCTACGGCCAGAGCATCAAGATCATCCTGCACCCCGACGGGTCGGTGGAGATCCATGACGACGGCCGCGGCATCCCCGTGGACATCGAACCGAAAACCGGGCTCTCCGGCGTCGAAGTGGTGTTCACCAAACTGCATGCAGGCGGCAAATTCGGCGGTGGCTCCTACGCGGCGTCCGGCGGCCTGCACGGCGTGGGCGCCAGCGTGGTCAATGCGCTGTCCTCCCGGCTTGACGTCCAGGTGGACCGGGCCGGGAAAACCTATCAAATGACCTTCCGGCGCGGGGAACCCGGCCACTTTGCGGACGCCGGAAAGAAACCGGGTCCCGACGCCAAGTTCTCTCCGTTCCTTGACAGCTCACGTCTGGAAGTTGTCGGCAAGGCCAAGCGGGGCGTGACGGGCACGCGGATCCGCTACTGGGCCGACCGGCAGATTTTCACTCCCGATGCCAAGTTCTCCTACACCGAACTGCAGGCACGGGCACGCCAGACGGCGTTCCTGATCCCGGGTCTGCGCATCACCCTGCGCGATGAACGCCGCCTGCCCGGCACGCCGGGGGAGAATGGTCCGGTGGAGGAAGTCTTCCACCACGACGGCGGCATCGCCGAGTTCGTCGAGTACCTCTCTGCTGACGCGTCCGTCACCGACATCTGGCGGCTGCACGGCTCGGGAAAGTTCAAGGAATCCGTGCCGGTGCTGGACGAGACGGGCAACAGCCGGATCACCGAGATTGAACGCGAGTGCGAGGTTGACATCGCGCTGCGCTGGGGGATCGGTTATGAAACGACCATCCGTTCCTTCGTCAACATCATTGCCACGCCGAAGGGCGGCACGCACCAGACCGGTTTCGAGCAGGGGCTGCTCAAGACCTTCCGGAAGGTCATCGAGGCCAACGCCCGGAAGCTGAAGGCGGGCAACGACAAGATCGAAAAGGACGACGTCTTCGCCGGCCTCACCGCCGTCCTCACCGTTCGGCTGGCCGAACCGCAGTTCGAAGGCCAGACGAAGGAAATCCTGGGCACCTCGGCCGTACGCGCCATCGTCAGCAAGGTGGTGGAGAAGGAGATCACCGCCCGGCTCAATTCCACCGCGCGGGCGGATAAGGCGCAGTCCGCCCAGTTGCTGGAGAAGGTGGTGGCGGAGATGAAGTCCCGGATCTCCGCCCGGGTGCACAAGGAAACGCAGCGCCGGAAGAACGCGCTGGAAACCTCCACCATGCCCGCGAAGCTCGCGGACTGCCGGATTGATGACCAGGAACGCTCCGAGCTCTTCATCGTGGAGGGCGACAGCGCCCTCGGCACAGCCAAGCTCGCACGGTCCTCGGATTACCAGGCGCTGCTGCCGATCCGGGGAAAGATCCTGAACGTGCAGAAGGCATCCGTGGCGGACATGCTCTCCAACGCCGAGTGTGCCGCGCTGATCCAGGTGGTGGGTGCA
Source organism: Arthrobacter sp. MDT1-49-2 (assembly GCF_059090185.1). Classification (NCBI taxonomy): domain Bacteria; kingdom Bacillati; phylum Actinomycetota; class Actinomycetes; order Micrococcales; family Micrococcaceae; genus Arthrobacter; species Arthrobacter sp. MDT1-49-2. The sequence continues at coordinate 38,096 of NZ_JBNHFK010000013.1, read as the reverse complement.
GGCTCCGGCCGCAGCTTCCAGCTGGACGCCGCGCGCTACGGAAAAGTCATTTTCATGACTGACGCCGACGTCGACGGGGCCCACATCCGCACCCTGCTGCTGACGCTCTTCTTCCGCTACATGCGGCCGCTGGTGGACGCGGGAAGGGTGTATGCCGCAGTGCCGCCCCTGCACCGCGTGGAAGTCATCAATCCCGGCAGCAAGACCAATGAGATGGTCTACACCTACAGTGAAAAAGAGCTCCACGACGTGCTCTCCCGTCTGGAAAAGGAAGGGAAGCGCTACAAGGAGCCCATCCAGCGGTACAAGGGCCTGGGGGAGATGGATGCGGGGCAGCTGGCAGAAACCACCATGGATCCGCGGCACCGGACCCTGCGGCGGGTGCGGATCGCCGAGGCGGCTGCCGCCGAGCAGGCGTTCGAGCTGCTGATGGGCAGCGACGTGGCACCGCGCAAGGATTTCATCATCGCCGGTGCTTCGATGCTGGACCGTGACAGGATTGACGCATAGCCGGCACAGGGATTACCGGTTTTGAAGCCGGGTTAGCCGCAGACACTGCCTAAATGGCCGGTCCGCACCTCACACTGGGAGGGCAGGAACGGGGGCCCGCTGGACGGGCCAGGCTCCTTTGGAGTCCTGCAGACTGAGGAAGTGTCAAAGATGTGCACAGGCATCAGGTTTACCGACGGCAGCGGCCACCTCTATTTCGCACGCAACCTTGACTGGACGTCGGATTTCGGGGAGCGGGTGGTGCTGACGCCCACCGGGTATGCCCCGAAGTCGCCGTTTGGTGCGGTACCGGCGATTCAGCACGCCGTCATGGGGATGGGAATCGTCCAGGAGGACACCCCGCTCTACTTCGACTGCGGCAATGACGCAGGCCTCGCCGTCGGCGGTCTCAATTTCCCGGGTTATGCGCAGTACGCGCCGGGACCGGTTGAGGGTGCGACGAATGTCCCTGCGTTTGAGTTCCCGCTCTGGGTGGCCTCCCAGTTCACCACCGTTGACGAGGTGGAAGCCGCGCTGCAGAACGTCGCGATTGTGGACAGGCCGATCAACGAGAAGTATTCGAGCTCACTGCTCCACTGGCTGATTGCCGACAAGGACCGCGCCATCGTTGTCGAATACACGAGTGCGGGCATGCAGGTCTTCCATGACGACGTTGACGTCCTGGCAAACCAGCCCGGGTTCAACTGGCACCACGAGAACCTCCGCAATTATCTCAACGCCTCGCCGGACTTCCCGGAAGAGGTCGTGCTTAACCAGGCGCATCTGGCGCCCTTTGGATCCGGCTCACTAATGCGGGGCATTCCGGGTGACTACTACTCGCCGTCCCGGTTTGTACGTGCGGCCTACGTCAATGCGCATTATCCGCAGAAGGCCACCGAGGAGGAGAACGTCAGCCGCGCGTTCCACACCCTGCAGCAGGTCGCGATGGTGGAAGGAAGTGCGGCCATGGGGTCCGGGGAATTCGAGAAGACCACGTACACCGGACTCTTTTCATCCCGGACCATGACCTATTACTGGAACACCTACGACGATCCGTCGGTCCAGAGCGTCGCTATGGCCGACCACAAGGCCCAGGGAACGGACCTGGTGATCGTTTAGCGGTTCGGGCCCCTCCCGGGAGGCTACGCCAGCAGACCCGGCGCGATCAGCAGGGTGGTCGGAACGGCGAGCAGAAGGATGGCCAGCACGAGGATCCCCAGGCGGAGGTAGTTCGGAAGCGGCGGCTGCGGGGTCAAAAGCCGGCTGAGCCGTCCGGCGGTGCTCAGGGGTTCGAGACTGTCCGGGCCGCCCAGGGGCATAGGCGTAGTGGCCGGCACCCGGGTGTCCGGTTTCCCCGCGGGTTTGGCCGCGTCCGAAGGCCTTGTCCCCGCGCCGACAATAGCCACGGCACGAACAAGGACTGGCCGGTCCACCTGCTGCAGTGCCTGGTCATCCGCGAGCATTTCAATAAGTTCGTTGACCGAGCGCTGGGCGAGCAGGGAAGTGGGCAGCCAGGGCAGCGCTGCACGCCAGGCTGCAAAGGCCCACAGCAGCAGATGGTGGTGCTGGACCAGATGCGCCCGCTCGTGGGTGAGCACCGCGGAGAGCTCCTGCGGGGTCAGCATGTTCAGCAGCCCGTCCGAAAGGACCGTGACGGACCGTGCGCCGCCCGGAAGGCAGTACGCCACCGGTGTCGGATGCTGGATGACCAGGGTGGACGGTGTGTCCGCTGACGGGGAGCTGAGCAGGTTCAGCATGTCCCGGTGGCGCCGGCGGCCGCGCAGGATGCGGTAGTACGTCAACATGAGCGTGAACACCAGGTGCACGCTCAGCAGGCAGGCCGCGCTGAGGGCAAAAACGTGGACGAGCCCAAGGGTGCTGGCCGGCGCGCCGTCCACCAGAATGTGCCAGAGCCCCTGCAGCCCCTCGATCAGGTTCCCGCCGAGCGGCTCCAGCCCCCACGTCAGCATGGCGCCGATCATGGACAGGCCGCCTGCAAGGGCTATGGCCTGCCACAGGACCATGGCAGTGAACGGGGAGCGGGCGGGCCACTTGGCCCGTGAGAGCAAAACCGGAACGGGCCATGCCAGCAGGAAGGCCAGCGCAGCCAGTGCGTACGAGGTCCAGAACACCCGGTGCTCAGGCGCCCAGCAGCCTGCGCAGCATCTCGGCCTCGGTCTCGGAGACGGACCCGACGAACCGTGCCAGCACGGCCTCACGGTCATTCGCGGTTCCGAGGGCCTCGTGCATCAGTTCAGCCGTATGTTCGGCACGCGTTGTCACTGCCCGGTAGCGGTGCGGGCGGATGTCGCGTTCGCGCTCTACGAGCCCCTTTTTCTCCAGGCGGGAAAGCACGGTCAGCACGGTGGTGACCGCCAGTCCCTTGCCGTCCGTCTCTGCGCGGCTGGCAAGCTTCTCGCGCAGTTCATTGGCGGTTGCCGCTTCGGCTGATTCCCAAAGCAGGTCCATCATTGCCCGTTCCAGTTCACCGAGCGTAGCCATGTCTGTCCTTCTTATCGAGACCCCTGTGATCCCCGGCCATCCGGGTCCAGACTTACTAATGTACCGCGTCTGAGCCGTTGGTTCTACATCACGTAGAAATCTTTCCGTACTTGTTCTACGCTTTGTAGAAGTCAGTCTTCTACGTCCTGTAGAAGTCATAGCTCTATTGAAGGACGAAATAGCGTGGAAGCACTGGATATCGCCCGGTGGCAATTCGGCATCACCACCGTTTACCACTTCCTTATGGTGCCGCTCACCATTGGCCTGGGCCTGGTCGTGGCAGCGCTGCAGACCGCCTGGGTGCGTACTGGTAAAGAGCAATACCTCAGGATGACGAAGTTCTGGGGCAAACTCTTCCTGATCAACTTCATCCTCGGTCTGGCTACCGGCCTCGTGCAGGAATTCCAGTTCGGCATGGCCTGGAGCGAGTACAGCCGGTTCGTCGGCGACGTGTTCGGCGCCCCGCTGGCACTGGAGTCCCTGCTCGCCTTCTTTACCGAGTCGGTCTTCCTGGGGCTGTGGATCTTCGGCTGGAAACGGCTGCCCAAAAAAGTGCATCTGGCCACCATCTGGATCACCACCCTGGCCTCAATGCTCTCGGCCTACTTCATCCTGGCCGCGAACTCCTGGATGCAGCACCCCGTGGGTGTGGAAATGGTGGACGGCCGTCCGGTCATGAACGACATCTGGGCCGTCCTGACGAACAACACCCTTCTCGTCGCCTTCCCCCACACCATCTTCGGCGCGTTCGCTGTCGCGGGCGGGTTCCTGCTCGGCATCGCGTGGTACCACCTCTGGAAGCGGCGCCGGGACGGCATCGACACCGTGGACGACCGCGGCTACGTGGTGGTCGGGGAGCGGCCCGAGATCGGACGTGACAAGACCGACCACGCCGTCTGGCTGCGCTCCCTTCGCGTAGGGGCCGCCATCGCGGTGGTCGCCTTCGCCGGCGTCGCCGTCAGCGGTGACCTGCAGGGCAAACTGATGTTCGAACAGCAGCCGATGAAGATGGCTGCCGCCGAAGCGGCCTGCCATGACGGGACCGGATTCTCGGTTCTTTCCATCGGTGACCCCGGAGCGGCAAACTGCGAAGACGTGGATACGCTGATCGAGATCCCGGGCATGCTGTCCTTCCTGGCGAACGGGGACTTCGACACGGAAATCCGCGGCGTCAACACGCTTCTGGAGGAGTACGAAGACGCCTACGGCACCCATCTTCCGGACGATGAAATGTACGGAACCAATGCCGGCGCCGAAATCGACTACACCCCGAACTTCGCGGTGACGTACTGGGGCTTCCGCATCATGATCGGGTTTGGCGGCATTGCTGCCGTTGCCGCGGCCTTTGCCCTCTGGGTGGTCCGCAAGGGCACCGTGCCCGAGTCCAAGTGGCTCATGCGGCTGGCTGTCTTCGGCATTCTGGCGCCTTTCGGCGCCAACTCCGCCGGCTGGATCTTCACCGAAATGGGCCGCCAGCCCTTTGTGGTTGCCCCGAACCCCACCGGCGTGGACGGCGTGTTCATGTTCACGGCCGCTGCGGTCTCACCGGGCGTCAGCATGGCTGAGCTGATCTTCTCCGTCAGCGCCTTCACGCTGGTGTACCTGGCCCTGCTGATCGTGGAAGTGCGCCTGCTCTTCAAATTCGTACGCGGCGGCGTTCCCGCGGCCATGCCGGGCCTGCTGCACTCCGACGACGACGAGGGCAGCAGCGGCGGTCTGGACTCGGCCGGCGCCGATCCGGACGGCAGCGGCAATGGAAAGAAGAAGGACGATGTCCTTGACTTCGCCTACTGACGCCCTGCCCACCCTGACCTTCCGGACGGCGGCCTGCGGGCCGCTGCCGGAGACCATCCGACCCTGCCGGCTGCCGGCATTTCTGGAGCTCTGAAGTAATGTCGCTACCGTTGTTCTGGTTCATCGTGATTGCCTTTCTGTGGATCGGGTACCTCTTCCTGGAGGGATTCGACCTGGGCGTGGGCATGCTGATGAAGCTGATGGCCCGCAACGAGAAGGAGCGCCGGGTCCTGCTCAACACCATTGGACCCGTGTGGGACGGCAACGAGGTGTGGCTGATCACCGTTGGCGCCATGACCTTCGCCGCCTTCCCCATGTGGTACGCCTCCCTCTTCTCCGCGCTGTACATACCGCTGGTCCTGGTGCTCATGGGGCTGATCTTCCGCGCGGTGTCCATCGAGTACCGCGGCAAGCATGACAGCGACTCCTGGCGGAACCGCTGGGACTGGGGACTGGCATTGGGCTCCCTCGTCGCGGCCTTTGGCGTCGGCGCCGCCCTGGGCCTGACCACTACCGGGCTGCCGCTGAATGAAAACGGTGACCGGGTTGGCGGTGCGTTCGCCTGGCTGACCCCGTACGCCATCCTTGGCGGTGTCGCCGTGGTGGCGTTCTGCCTGGTGCATGCCTGCGCCTTCCTGATGCTGAAGACCGACGGCGAGATCCGGGACCGCGCCCGCAAGGTGGTGCTCCGGTGGCTGCCGCTGGGCATCCTTCCGCTTGCCGCCTGGGCCGTCATTGTCCAGTTCATGAATGCCAAGGTGGCGACGTTGCCCCTGCTCGTTATTGCGGTGCTTGGTGCACTCCTGGCATGGATCTTTGCCCGCCGGGGCAAGGACGGGGCAACCTTTGTGAGCCTGGCGGTCTTCCTGGTGGCAGGCGCGGTGACGATCTTCGCGTCCATGTACCCGGTGGTCCTGCCCTCCACTTTGGACGCCGCCTGGAACCTGACGGTGGAGAACGCTTCTGCGTCCCCCTACGCCCTGAAGGTCATGAGCTGGGTGGCACTGTTCGGCCTGCCCGTAGTGGTGCTTTACCAGGGCTGGACCTACTGGGTCTTCCGGAAGCGCGTCAGCGCCGAGTCCATCCCCGCCCCCCACACGTTCAAAGCCCAGTGAAGCCGGTACTGCCGGTCAGCGCCACCAGCAAGCGGGCGCTGTATCTGTTAGGGCTGCTTGCCGCCCTCAAGGCAGCGGGGCTGGTACTGCTGGCGGACGCTGTTGCCGGCGGGATTGCAGGCCTGGCCGCAGACGGGCCCGACTGGAACCGCATGCTGGTCCTGGGCGCCGCAGGCGCCCTCCTGCGCTCCCTTGCGGTCTGGGGCCAGGACACGGTGGCCCAGCGCGCGGCCGCCGGAGTCAAGGATGAACTGCGCGGGCAGTTGGCGGCCCGGGTGGTGGCCGACGGCGGGACCGCACCCGGAATGGGCAGCGGCGCACTGAGCGTGCTGCTCACCCGGGGGCTCGACGGGCTGGACAACTACTATTCCAAGTACCTGCCCGCCCTGGTTACCTGTGCCGTGGTGCCCCTGCTGGTGGGCGCCCGCGTCCTGGCTGCGGATTGGGTCAGCGCCCTCATCATCGTGCTCACCGTCCCCCTCATCCCGGTGTTCATGATTCTCATCGGGCTGCACACGGAGGATAAGACGGCCACGGCCGTGAACGCCCTGAACCGGCTTTCCGACAACATGCTCGAGCTGGCCAAGGGCCTGCCCGTGCTGGTGGGCCTGGGCCGGGCCAAGGCACAGACCCGAGCCCTGCGCGACGTCGCAGACCGTTACCGCACGACCACGCTGGCGACCCTGCGGGTGGCCTTTATGTCATCCCTGGCGTTGGAGCTCATTGCCACCATTTCGGTGGCGCTCGTCGCCGTCTTTATCGGCGTCCGGCTGGTGCACGGCGGGATGCCGCTGGAAGTGGGGCTGCTGGCCCTCATCCTGGCTCCGGAGTGCTACCAGCCGCTGCGTGACCTGGGTACCGCACACCATTCCAGCGAAGACGGACTTGAAGCGCTGAACCGCACCAACGCTGTCCTTAAGGCACCGGCGGCCCGCTCGCTGATCGGCGGCGGGGAAGCAGCCCGCGGTCCGCTGGATGTTCGGAACCTGTCCGTCACCTATGCCGGACGGCCGCATCCGGCGGTGGAGGATCTCAGCTTTACGGTGCCCGCCGGCAGCATTGCCGCGCTGACCGGTCCCAGCGGATCCGGCAAAACCTCGGTACTTGAAGTGCTGGCAGGGTTGCGCCGGGACGGCGGGGATACCCGCATTGACGGCACGGTGCACGGTGTGGACCGTGCCTCCCTGGCCTGGATTCCGCAGCACCCGGTGCTCGTGGAAGACACCGTCGCGGAGGAGATCGCACTGTATGCCGGTGTGCCGGGGACTGCGTCGGATCCGGATTGGGACGGCAGGGCAGAGGCCCTCTCCGCGCTGGAACTGATTGGCGCCGCACATCTGGTGGATGCCGCAACCGCGGATTTGAGCCCGGGAGAACAGCGGCGGGTCGCGGTGGCCCGGGCCCTCGCCCGGATTCACGGGCGTGGAGCACACGTGCTGCTCGCGGACGAACCCACGGCGCATCTGGATGCCGGCAGCGCCTCCGCCGTCCGTACCGCCCTGGCGGGGCTGCGCGGACAGGCGACCGTGCTGCTGGTGGCACACGACGCTGAAACCGCCGCCATTGCCCAGAGGGTCATTCCGGTGTCCCCGGCCGCCGGCGGTCCGGCCGCGCAGTGGCCTGTGCCCGGATACGCGGACGCCGTACTGTCTGCCGCGGCATTGGGCGGCGCTCCACCGCAGGTTCCGGCTGCCGAAGCCCCCCTGCGCCCCGCAGCCAGCACAGCCGATACTCCCGTTCACCAGCCGCTGTGGAAGAACCTGCTGGTGCTCCGCCCTTGGAGCAGGCAGTTTGTCCTGGCACTGGTGCTGGGCACCGGGGCAACCCTGTTCGCCGTGACCCTCACTGCTCTGTCAGGCTGGCTGATTGTGCGGGCGAGTGAGCAGCCGCCCATCCTGTACCTGCTGACGGCCATTGTCGGCGTCCGCTTCTTTGGAATCGGCCGGGCACTGCTCCGCTACCTGGAGCGCCTGAGCCTGCATGACGCCGTCTTCCGGGCCACCAATGAGCTCCGCGTGCGGCTCTGGAACGGATTGCTTCAGCGCCCCGAGGGATGGCGCCGCGTGGCCCGGGGGTCAGGAGCCCTCGAACGGCTGGTGGGCGATGTCGACGAGCTGCGCGATATTGCGCCGCGGGTGGTGTTCGCCCCGCTGACCGGTTTCCTGACCGGACTGGCCGCCTGCCTGGCAACCTGGCTCCTGGTACCCGAAGGGCGGGCCGTCCAGGCAACGCTGTGCCTGGTGGGTCTGGTCGCAGCGCCGCTGCTTGCGCTCCTGGCTGACCGTACGGCGCGCGCTGCAACGGTGAACCTGCAGGCCCGGTCCATGTCATCGATGGCCCGGCTGCTCTCGGCGGCGCGGGATCTGGAGGCCAACTCCAGCACCGCTCCGGTCCTCGCCCGGCAGGAGCAGCTGGAAGCTGCGGCCGCCAGGGCCGTCCGTCGGAGCGCCTGGGCCCAGGGCCTGGCCAATGCCCTGACCGCGCTGGCCTGCTCTTTGAGTGCGCTGTACATGATCGGTGCCGCACAGGGGCACCCGGCGACCGTTGCCGCCGTCGTCGTCCTGATGCAGCTGGCCCTGATCGAGCCCTTTATTGCCGTGAACGGTTCCATCCAGCAGTTCGCCGCCTGGCGCACGCTGGGGGATAAGGTCCTGCCGGATCTGGGGACCGACGAGGTCGACGACGCCGTCCAGGACGCGAAGGCACCGAGGAGCATCGGCAGGGTAAAGACGCTGCAGTTGGAGGACATCCGGTACCGCTATCCGGATGCTGCCGCAGACGTGCTGTCCGGTGTCAGCCTGTCCGTTTCTGCAGGAGAGTGGGTGGCCGTGACCGGTCCGTCGGGCAGCGGCAAATCCACCCTTCTGGGTGTGCTGCTGGGATTCCTGACTCCGCGCAGCGGGTCCTACCTGATCGACGGGACGCCGGCAGAGTCGCTGCCGCCCGCGGCCCGCCGGATGGCCTGGTGCCCGCAGGAAGCACATCTGTTCGACTCGACCCTGCGCGGCAACCTGCTGCTTGCCCGGGACCGGGCCCTGGCTCCGTCCGAAACGGAAATGATCGAGTCTCTGCGCGCGGTGGGGCTGGGACCGCTGTTCGAAACCCTGCCGGACGGCTTGGACACCCCCATCGGTGCCGGCGGGCATTTCCTCTCCGGAGGCCAGCGCCAGCGGCTCGCCGTGGCGCGGGCACTGCTCGCCTGCGCCGACGTCGTCCTCCTGGACGAGCCCACCGCGCACCTTGACGCCGCGGCCTCAGGACAGCTCATGGCTGACCTGAAGTCCGGTCTGCGGGGGAAAGCGGTGGTGGTGGTCACGCACAATCCCGCGGACGCCGCTTGGTGCGACCGGGAAGTCGCGCTGGATGCGGAGCCGGTGCATCTGTCCTAGGGTGGATGGATGCAGACTCCTACCCCGCCCGTGTTCCCCGGCCCGGAGACAGGTCTCCGCTGGCGCTCCATCGACGCCGAAGATGTGGACGCCTGGTATGCGCTGATCCGCAGAATGGCCGAAGCTGACAAGCCCGGCTGGGTGGAGGACCGCAGGGACCTGGAACAGGCGCTGGAGACCACATCCGGCGATCCGGCCCGGGACACGCTCATCGGCCTGGACAGGGACGGGGTGGCGCGGGCCTACGGGCGCATTGCCCTGAACCCCGGTTCCGAGATCGGGTCAGGCTTTGGCGGAGTGGATCCGCAGTGGCGCCGCCGGGGTATCGGAGTGGCCATTGTCCGCTGGCAGGAATCCCGGTTGCGTGAACGCCTGATCACCGAGCACCGGAAGCACGGCGTGCTGCGGACGTATGCGGAGGAAGCCAATGCCTCGCAGGTGGCCCTTCTGGAGTCCGCCGGTGCACAGGTGGTCCGGTACTTCACGGAGATGAGCCGTCCGCTGGCTGCCGGCCTTCCCGACGCCGAGCTGCCCGAAGGCATGGAGTTCGCCACCTTCAGCGAGGAAAACTCCGATGCCATCCGCCGCGCCCACAACGAGGCGTTCAGGGACCATTGGGGCAGCGAGCCGCGGAACAAGGAGCGCTGGGGATTCACGGTGAGCCACCCCGAATTCCGTCCGCAGTGGAGTTTTGCGGTGCTGGATACCGGGTCCGGGGAAGTGGCTGCCTATCAGCTCGCCAGCTTCGACCCCGAAAGCAAGGAGATCCACGGCTACACCGAGGGGTACACCATGCTCCTGGGCGTGCGGCGGGACTGGCGCGGAAAGAAGCTGGCACCGGCGATGCTGCGCGAGGCCATGCGGCGCTTCCGGGACGACGGCATGGAAAACGCGGGTCTGGGCGTGGATACCGAAAACCCCTCCGGCGCCCTCGGGCTTTATGAAAGCCTGGGATATAAGCCAACCCACCGCGAAGTGGTCTTCGACAAAACCGTCCTCTAAAGGGGCGGGGCAGCGGATTCGGCCCCGGCCGCCTCCGCCGGCGCCAGAATCCAAATCGCTTCCGCGGCGGGCAGTCCCAGATCCAGGGTCCGCCCCGCTGCCTCCACGGTGAGGGTTCCCGCATAGGGCTGGCGGCTCAGCACCGTGAGTTCGGTGTCCAGGTGAAGCCCCAGCCCGGCGATGTACCGGAGGAGGTCCGGCTCGTTATCCGAGACGCGTGCCACCGTGCCGCGGGTTCCCTCCCCGCAACGGCTCAGCCGCATGGCGTCCAGGATCGGAAACCTGCCGTCCCGGGCGGGAATGGGATCCCCGTGGGGATCCCTGACGGGATTTCCCAGACGGTCCGCCAGGGCATCGACCATTTTGTCCGAGACGGCGTGCTCCAGGTGCTCGGCTTCATCGTGCACCTCATCCCAGCCGTAGCCGAGATAGTCCACCAGGAATGTTTCGATGAGCCGGTGCCGGCGAACCATGGCCACGGCGGCCTTTTCGCCGGCTTCCGTCAGGGCAATGGAGCCGTAGCGGGCATGCGTCAGCAGCCCCTTCTTGGTCAGCTTCTTGACCGCTTCGGAGACCGAGGACGGCGAAAACCCCATGTGCAGGGACAGCGCGGACACCGTCAGCGGCTCATCCGTCCATTCCTGCGCGGTCCAGATGACCTTCAGGTAGTCCTGTGTTGCTGTTGAAAGTTCACCGTGTGCCACGCCCACTACATTACGGGAACGCCGGAAAACAGCCCACATATACCCCCTAGGGGTACTTGTAGCTATACCCCTCAGGGGTATACGTTAAGCGAAAGGCCTGCGCAAAGGAGATCATTATGGGCGACACCGCAAGCATCCTCCCCGAAACCGCCGTGCCGGAAGCCGCAGCGGCGGGATCCGCCGAAGCCGGGTCCGCCGGCGCACACGGATACACCTCCGACAAGGACGCCTATCTGCGCCGGCTGCGGCGGATCGAGGGCCAGGTCCGCGGCATTGCCCGCATGGTCGAGGAGGACAAATACTGCATCGACATCCTCACCCAGGTGGCTGCCATCAACAAGGCACTGCATGCAGTCAGTCTTGGGCTGGTCCAGGACCACATGTCGCACTGCGTTGTCGGGGCCGCACAGGAGTCCGAGCGCACCGGCAACCCGGAGATTGTCCAGGCGAAGGTCCAGGAAGCCGCCGACGCCATTGGGCGCCTGCTGCGCTAGCCGCAGCTAAGCCGTTCACCAAAGTAAATCCACAGGAAGAAGCAAAGACATGGAAACCACCACACTGAACATTTCCGGCATGACCTGCGGCCACTGCGTTGCCTCTGTCACCGAAGAACTGGAAGCCATCAACGGCGTCGATGACGTGACGGTGGACCTGAACGCCGGCGGTGTCTCCACCGCCACCGTCACTTCGGCGCGGGCCATTACCCCGGCCGAGTTCAGCGAAGCAGTTGCCGAAGCAGGCTACACCGTGGTTGACGGGGGCCTCTGAGCGCCCTTCGCGGGACAGGGAAGCAGGCGGAAGCGGACGGCCCGCTCACCCGGCGCAGCAGGAGCGCATCATTGACAGGAAGGGACGGATCATGGACACGCAGGATGTGCTGAACTCCAATACCAGGGCAGTGGAACTCGATATCCAAGGTATGACGTGCGCGTCCTGCGTGGCGCGGGTGGAACGCAAGCTGGGGAAGATTGAGGGCGTTGAAGCGTCGGTCAACCTGCCGCTGGAAAGCGCGCGGGTGACCGTCCCGGATACGGTCACCGACCAGCAGATTCTCGACGCCGTCAATGCAGCCGGGTATACCGCCCGGCTCAAGGAGCGCCCGGGACGGCCCGGCGGCGCTTCGGCGGCGCACCGGCACGCCCACGGCACGGCCCGTCCCGGCGGCAGCGGGGGAGGCCCGGACGCGCACGATGCCGGTGACAACGGCGGAGAGCACCTGGACCACATGGCCCACGGCGGAACTGCCGCATCGCTGCGGCCCAGGCTCATCCTGGCCGCCGTGCTCAGTGTTCCCGTGCTGCTGATTTCCATGGTTCCCGCCCTCGGATTCCCGCACTGGGGCTGGGTTGCCGCGCTGCTGGCCCTGCCCGTGGTGACCTGGTCGGCCTGGCCTTTCCACCGCGCCGCTGCGATTAACGCCCGGCACCTGGCCTCCACCATGGACACCCTTGTCTCCATCGGCGTGGCCGCCTCCTACCTGTTCTCGGTGGGCGAGCTGGTGGCAAATCCCGGCCTGACCGCTGATCCCGGCATGGGCACCGAAGCACACCTGTACTTTGAAGTTGCCGCCGTCGTCGTCACCTTCCTGCTGCTGGGGCGCTATCTGGAGGCCAACGCCAAGACCAGGGCCTCCGATGCGCTGAAGGCGCTGTTGAACCTGGGCGCCAAGGATGCCGCCGTGCTGCGGAACGGGGAGGAAATCCGCGTCCCGGCGGACGAGCTCGCCGTCGGTGATGTGATTGTGGTCCGCCCGGGGGAGAAGATTCCCACGGACGGCATAGTGGTTCAGGGCCGTTCGGCCGTTGACGCCTCCCTGATCACCGGGGAGTCGGTTCCCGTGGAAGTGGACGTGGACAGCCAGGTCACCGGGGCCACCATCAATACCTCCGGCCGGCTGCTGGTCCGGGCCACCCGGGTGGGCAGCGAGACGACCCTGGCGCAGATGGGCCGGCTTGTCAGCGAGGCACAGTCCGGCAAGGCGCCGATTGCCCGCCTTGCCGACCGGATCAGTGCGGTGTTTGTACCCGTGGTGCTGGGCATCGCCGTCCTGACGTTTGTGCTGTGGCTGGTTTTCTCCGGTGATCTGCAGGCAGCCTTCGTGGCGGCCGTTGCCGTCCTGGTCATTGCCTGCCCGTGCGCCCTGGGCCTGGCCACCCCGGTGGGACTGCTGACCGGGACCGGACGGGGCGCCCAGCTGGGTATTCTGATCAAGGGTCCGCAGGTCCTGGAGGACACCCGCACGGTGGACACCATCGTGCTGGACAAAACCGGCACCGTCACCACCGGGCGGCTCTCCGTGGCGCGGTTGCGGCTGCTGGACAGTGCCCCGGAAGGCCTCACCGACGCCGGTCTCCTGCGCCTGGCCGGGTCCGTGGAGGCCGCCGGTGAGCACCCGATTGCCCGTGCCATCGCGGCCGCGGCATCCTCGGGACCCGGTACGGCGCCGGTCACGGACTTCGATTCAGCACCCGGCGGGGGAGTGCGGGGCAGCGCGGACGGCCACCGGGTTGTGGCGGGCCGCCCCGCCTGGCTGGATGAGAACGGCATTGACCTGGATGATGCCGCCTATGCGGGGCTGCGGGAGGAACAGGAGGCGGGTTCCACCGCCGTCCTGGTGGCCGTGGACGGCAGGGCCGCCGGAATCATCAGCCTGCAGGACACCGTCAAGGCGGGCTCGGCTGCGGCCATTGCTACGTTCCACAAGCTGGGCCTGCGCCCGGTGCTGCTCACCGGTGACAATGCCGTAGTAGCGGCCCGGGTGGCGGAGCAGGTGGGCATCCCCGCTGAGGACGTCCTGGCCGACGTGCGGCCGCAGGGCAAAGTGGACGCGATCCGCCGGTACCAGGAGCAGGGCCGCACTGTGGCCATGGCCGGTGACGGTGTCAATGACGCCGCGGCCCTGGCCCAGGCCGATCTGGGGATCGCCATGGGCTCGGGAACCGACGTTGCCATGGAAGCGGCGGACCTGACCGTGATGGGCAGCGACCTGGGCCAGGTGGCCACGGCCATTGAGCTCTCCCGCCGCACGCTGCGGACCATCAAGACCAACCTGTTCTGGGCCTTCTTCTACAATGCGGTGGGCATCCCGGTGGCAGCCTTCGGACTGTTGAACCCCATGATTGCCGGTGCCGCCATGGCCGCCAGCTCAGTACTGGTTGTGGCGAACTCGCTTCGGCTGCGCAGCTTCGGCAAGTAAGGCAGCCCAGACGCAGCACGGCAAAAACGGCAGGCAGGCTCAGTGAGCCTGCCTGCCGTTTTACTTTGCCCGGTTAGGCTCCGGGATGGCCCTGGCTGGGACCGACGGCGTCAACCGCGTTGGCCAGCGGAACACCGGATCCGTCGCGGCGCCCATGCTCGGTCGGCAGCGCCCGGGCCACGCCGTTGGCCGCGGCGGCCTTGGCCGGACCGTGCCCGGCCCACGCCACCGCCAGGCTGTCTTCGCCCTTGAGGAAGCGATGCGCCCGGACACCTGCGGTGGCCCTGCCCTTGGCCGGGTACTCCGCAAACGGGGTGACCTTCACTGATCCGCCGGGCGTGCCCGGCAGCGTTTCGCCGGCTGTGGAGACGGTGACGACGACGGCGTCGGGATCCTCCGCAGCCACCGTGCCGAAGAAGACCACGGCATCATCGGCGGCAAGCTTGATGCCGGCCACACCTCCGGCTGTCCGGCCCTGGGCGCGGACGGCCGAGGCGGGGAAGTGCAGCAGCTGGGCCGAGCGGGTCACAAAAACCAGCTCGTCACTGTCGTTGGCGGCAACCGCCGCTCCCACCACTTCGTCCTTGGGCTTGAGCGTGATGGCTTCCCAATCGTCACGGTTCAGCGGATAGTCGGGATTGACCCGCTTGACGACGCCGTTGCGGGTTCCCAGTGCCAGTACCTCGTTCAGCGGAACCAGGCCAATCAGTTTTTCGCCCTTGCCCAGGGTCATGAATTCCTTCACCGGCACGCCGCCGGCCAGATTGGGAAGCCCGGCAGTGGAGGGCAGGGCGGGCAGGTCCAGCACCTGGATCCGGACCATCCGGCCGGAAGAGGTCAGCGCGCCGATCTCGCCGCGGGCGGTGGTCTTCACGACGGAGCGGAAGACATCGTGGCGGACCCGCTGGCCGCCCTCGACCAGCGGCTCCTGGTCCGAGGTGCGGGCCACCTGGCCGGACGTGGTCAGGATGGCCCAGCAGGGGTCATCCGGGATCTCCAGCGGCAGCACTGCCTTGGCGCCCTTGCCGGTGGTGCCGGCGGCGGCGGTGACCGCAGCACCCTTCAACGGCGACGCCGCTTCGGATTCCAGCAGCACGGTGCGCCGCGGTGTCGCGTATTTCGCTGCAACTTCACCCAGCTCGGCGGAAACGAGGGCGCGCAGGCGCTCTTCGGAGTTGAGGATGGCCTCCAGTTCCTCGATGGCCCTGCGCAGTTCCTCCTGTTCCTTTTCCAGTTCGATGCGGGAGTATTTGGTCAGCTGGCGCAGGCGGAGTTCCAGGATGTGGTTGGCCTGGATCTCGGTCAGGTCATAGATGGCCATGAGCCGTTCGCGTGCCTGCGCGGTTTCATCCGAGGACCGGATGATCTGGATGACCTCGTCAATGTCCACGATGGCGATGAGCAGGCCCTCGACCAGGTGCAGGCGGTCCTTCTTGCGGCCCAGCCGGTAGGCGGTGCGACGGCGGACCACGCCGATCCGGTGGGCAATGTAGACCTGCAGCAGTTCAACCAGGCCCAGGGTGCGGGGCTGGCCGTCCACCAGGGTCACATTGTTGATGCCGAAGGAATCCTCCATGGGCGTGAACTTGTACAGCTGCGCCAGCACGGCGTTGGGGTTGAACCCGTTCTTCAGCTCGATCACCAGCCGGAGCCCGTGGCTGCGGTCCGTGAGGTCCACAATGTCGGAGATTCCCTGCAGCTTTTTGGAGGTAACCGCGTCCTTGATCTTTTCGATCACCTTCTCCGGACCCACCATGTAGGGCAGCTCGGTGACCACCAGGCCGGTGCGCCGGGCGGTCAGCTGCTCAACCTCCACCTTGGCGCGCGTCTTGAACGAACCGCGGCCGGTGGCGTACGCATCCCGGATGCCGTCCAGGCCCACAATGCGGCCGCCCGAGGGCAGATCAGGCCCGGGGATAAAGCGCATGACCTCATCGAGTCCGGCGTCCGGATTGGCAATGAGGTGCTGGGTGGCGGCAATAACCTCACCCAGGTTGTGCGGGGCCATGTTCGTGGCCATGCCCACGGCAATACCCGTGGCGCCGTTGACCAGCAGGTTCGGGAACGCCGCCGGAAGCACTTCCGGCTGCTGCAGCTGGTTGTCGTAGTTGGGCACGAAGTCCACAACGTCTTCATCCAGGTGATCCGTCAGCGTCAGGGCCGGAGCTGCCAGCCGGGCCTCGGTGTACCGCGCGGCGGCCGGGCCGTCGTCGAGCGAGCCGAAGTTACCGTGCCCGTCGATCAGCGGGAGCCGCAGCGACCAGTCCTGCGCCATGCGCACCATGGCGTCATAAATGGCGGTGTCGCCGTGCGGGTGGAGCTTGCCCATGACCTCGCCCACCACGCGAGCGGACTTCACATGGCCGCGGTCCGGACGCAGGCCCATGTCGGACATCATGTACAGGATGCGCCGCTGGACGGGCTTGAGGCCGTCACGCGCATCGGGCAGCGCACGCGAATAAATCACCGAATAGGCGTACTCGAGGAAGGAACCTTCCATCTCGGTGGTGACATCAATGTCAATGATGTTCTCGGCGATCTTTTCGCCGGGTACGGACTTGGAGACGGGTTGGCGCCGGGCCATGCTTTTGTCGAATCCTTGCAGTGGTAGGGGGTGGATGTTTTCCATGCGGCCGCAAAACCATGCGGTGCGGGATAAATGCGGTGGGGGAGAATGCCCACTACTCTGAGTCTATGGTGGAGCAGGGACATTACCCCGAATATTGGGAAGCGGACGTCGTGTTGCGTGACGGCGGAACCGGCCATTTGCGGCCGGTGTCCCCGGCTGACGCGGATGCCCTGCAGGCGTTCCACATGCGGCAGTCGCAAAGCTCCATCTACCTCCGGTTCTTCACTTACAAGGCTAAGCTCAGCAGCAAGGAGCTGGAGCGCTTCACCAATGTGGACTACCGCAACCGGGTGGCCTTCGTGATCACCATCGGCGAGGAAATCATCGGCATCGGCCGCTATGACCGCCTTGATGACCCCACTGAGGCCGAAGTGGCGTTCAACATAGCCGATGAGCATCAGGGCCGCGGACTCGGCTCGATCCTGCTCGAACACCTCGCCGCCGCGGCCCGGGAGAACGGCATCCGGCGGTTCTCTGCCGAAGTCCTGCCGGAAAACCGGAAGATGATCGGCGTGTTCGCCGACGCCGGGTACGAAGTCAGCAGGCACTTCGACGACGGCGTGATTGCCCTGGACTTCAACATCGACCCCACCGAAAAATCGCTGGCCGTGATGGAAGCACGTGAGCACCGTGCGGAGGCGCGCAGCGTCGCGGACCTGCTCTCTCCGACCTCGATAGCCGTCATCGGCGCCAGCCGGGAGTGGGGCTCGGTGGGCCAGCAGCTGCTGGAACACATCATTGAAGGCGGATTCAAGGGATCCGTCTACGCGGTCAATCCTGAGGCGTTCGAACTGGCCGGGATGATTTCCTACGGCCGGATTGCCGATGTCCCCGAGACCGTGCAGCTGGCCGTCATCGCCGTGCCGTACGAGCAGGTCCTGGAAGTGGCCGATGAATGCGCAGCCGCCGGCGTCAAGGCGCTGCTGGTGGTCACGGCCGGCTTCGGCCCGAAGGGGCCGGAGGGCCTGGCCCGGCAACGCGCCCTGGTGCGCCGGGCCCGCGCCCACGGCATGCGCGTGGTGGGGCCGGCCTCCCTCGGACTCATCAATACCCGGCCCGAGGTGTCGCTCAATGCCTCCATGGCGCCGGCCATGCCCAGACGTGGAGGCCTGGGGCTTTTCAGCCAGTCCGCAGCCATCGGCGTCCTCCTCTACGCCACCGCCCAGCGGCGCTCCCTGGGGCTTTCCTCCACCATCTCCGCCGGCAACCGGGCCGACGTGTCCGGCAACGATGCCATGCAGTACTGGGAGGACGACGCCGACACCCGGGTCGTGGCGATGTACCTGGAGTCGGTGGGCAACCCGCGCAAGTTCTCGCGCCTGGCCCGACGGCTGGCGCGCACCAAACCCGTGATTGTGGCCAAATCGGATGTCACCGGGCAGCAGCTGCCGCCTGGCCATGCGGTACGGACCACGCAGGCGCCCCCGGGAGCGCTTGATGCGATGCTGCGCCAGTCCGGTGTCATCCGGGTGAGTACCAACGAGCAGCTGATAGATGTGGCACAGATTGCGGTCAGCCAGCCGCTGCCGCGCGGACGCCGGATCGCGGTATTCAGCAACTCAGTGGCCCTGGGCCGGGTGCTGGCGGATGCCTGCACCGGCATGGACCTGGACATTGCCCGGCTGGAAACGGAGCTGGCACTGGATACCGGCATGAGCGTGGCGCTGCCGCAGCTGCGCCGGACCGTCACCGAGGTGCTCTCCTCCGACGAGGTCGACGCCGGCGTCGTCGCTGTCCTGCCGGCCCCCGGCGTGGGGACCGAGGCCATCGCCGCAGTGCTGGCCGAGTGCGTGCAGGCAACCGGCAAGCCGCTCGTGGCGGCGTTCACCGGGATTGTGGATCCGCGGGTCCATGTTGAAGGGCTGCTGGCAGCGGACGCCGGCGGGCAGGGGGAGGGGCTTCCCTGTTTCAGCAGCCCCGGGGCGGCGGTCAGCGCCCTGGCCTCGCTGGTCCGCTACACCGAGTGGGCGGACCGGGACCACGGCACTTTCGTGGAACCGGACGGTGTGGACACCGAAGGAGCAGCCGCCTGCATCGAGTCCTTGATGGACCAGGTGGAAGGGGACCGGCTGACCCGCCTGGACCAGGACCAGGCCGCCCGCCTGCTGGCGTTCTACGGCATTTCGGTGCTGCCGGCGATTAGTTTCACCACCGAGGACGAAGCTGTGCAGGCGGCGGAGCAACTGGGCTGGCCGGTAGTGGTCAAGACCCGCGAAGGACACCTTCGGCACCGGCTGGACCTGGGGGGAGTGCGGCTGAACATGTTCACCCCCGAAGCGCTGCGGACCAACATCGTGCAGATGCGTGATGCCCTGCAGCGGTACGGCAGCTTCGAGATGGAAGTGCAGTCCATGGCGCCCAGCGGCCAGGGCTGCCTGATCCGTGCCATTGAGGATCCCCTGCTGGGGCCGGTGCTCTCCTTCGGGCTGGCCGGAGACGCTACCTCCCTGCTGGATGACTGGGCCCACGGGGTGCCGCCCCTGACCGACCGCGATATTGCCGATCTGGTGCGGACGCCGAGGGCCTCCGTGAAGCTCCTTGGCTATCAGGGCCTGCCGGTGGCAGACACGGCAGCGCTCGAGGACCTGATCGCCCGGATAGCGGTGCTGAAGGACGAGCACGCCCAGATCGGGCTGATCGAAATCAACCCGGTGCTGGTGTCGGCCGAAGGCGTGACCGTGCTCAGCGCCGACATCCGCCTCGGCCACCCGCAGCGGCGTGCCGACAGTGCGCGGCGGGCGATGCGGGACTGATCTTCCCGCCGCCCGCGCGCCATTTAGGCACTGGGGCCCGATCTGGGGGAAACTGGAAGCATGTCGCCGTTACTATCCGCTGAACGCCGCAGCCTTGATGCCTCCATGGAACGCGCGGGCTTCTACCCGACGCTCCTGGCCGACGTCGTCCATGACGCCCTGGACGGCCGGGAACCGCTGTCCCACCTGATCCACCTCGAAACGCACTTTGAGCGCACCGAGGTGCACCGGCACATCACCGTGCTGGTTCTGACCGAGGACATGCTGGTCATCACCCACGTGGATGACCAGCAGCTGGATGAGGCCGGCGAGCAGATGATGGCCCAGGTGTCCACCGAATCAGTTCCGGTCACCCAGATCCGCTCCGTGGTGCTGGGCTACATGTATGCCCAGCCGCAGAACTACAAGCCCTCCGATCCGGTGCGCGAAATGACCCTGGCCATTGCCTGGTCCGGCGGCCAGCGGCTGGACATGGGCCCGGCCGGCTGCGCGGACCCCCAGTGCGAAGCCGACCACGGCTACACAGGCACGGTGGCGCAGGAGGACATTGTGCTGCGGGTCAGCTCGGAAGCCGACGGCGCACAGGCCGTGCAGAATGCCAAGGCCTTCGCGCGTGCCCTGCGCAAGGTCAACACCGATACCACCACCGCGCCCCGTCCGCTGGACGGCGACACGCGGCGTGTTCCCGGCATCAGCGGGCGCTTCAACCGCGCCCACCCGCAGCGGTAGTTCCGTGGGATCCGACTCCATCGCTCCTGCAGCCCTGCCCGCCGCACCTGCCTACGGCCGCCGCTCCGTCAGCGATGTCCTGGCCAGTGCAGCCGCCATCCTCCGCGTGCCCGGATATACCAACCGCCTGAACCTGCCGGCCGCCCAACGCGTCTGTGTGGTGATGGTGGACGGCCTGGGCCTGTCCCTGTTGAAGAAACGCGGCGGACATGCCCCGTTCCTCCGCAGCTTCCTCCCCGGGTCCCGGAGCTTGGATGCGTCCTTCCCCACCACGACGGCGGCCTCGCTGGCGTCGCTGGGCACGGGCCTGCCGCCCGGGCAGCACGGGCTCGTAGGCTACGACGTGCTGGATCCCGGCCAGGACAAGGTGGTGAACATGCTCGGCTCCTGGGACGCCGGTGTGGATCCGCTGCGCTGGCAGCCGCATCCCACCGTCCTGGAAAAGGCGGCCGAGCATGTTTCGGTTGCCACGGTCAGCCTGCCCCGCTTCGCAGACTCCGCGCTCACCCGGGCCGCACTCCGCGGCGGAACGTTCATCCCGGCTTCCGGCGTCCATGCACGGGTGTCCGCAGCGGTGGACGCCCTTGCCGGGGCGGACCGGATGCTGATGTACCTGTACTGGAACGAGCTGGACAAGGCAGGGCACCGCTACGGAGCCGGGTCCACCGAGTGGGGCAACGAGCTGGAAGAGCTGGACAGCGCCCTCAAACGCCTGGTGGCGCGCGTACCGGCCGGCACCCTGGTGCTGCTGACGGCAGACCACGGGATGGTGGACGTTCCCGCCAGCCAGCGCTTTGACTTCAGCACGCAGCCTGAACTCGTCGACGGGGTCCGGCATACTGCGGGCGAGCCGCGCATGGTGCACCTGTACCTGGAACCCGATGCCGGCAGCGCGGGCCTGGAACGGCTGCGGTCCGCGTGGCAGGAGGCCTATGGCAGCCGCGCCTGGGTCTTCACCCGCGACGAAGCGGTCCGGGCCGGGTATTTCGGACCGGACGTGGATCCGGCCGTGCTGCCGCGGATCGGTGACCTGCTGGTGGCTGCACGCGAACCCATTGCCCTCTACGACATGCGGCGCGTGGCGCCCTCGGCTTTCGAGGTTGTCGGCCAGCACGGCTCCCTGACCCGGGCTGAGTGCGAAGTCCCACTGCTCGTACTGGCCCGCCCCGAAACCTCCACCCGCTCACACGCCCGGCCCCGTGCGGCCAGCGGCGGAAAGTAGTCATGGCAGAACTGGTCTTTTTTTCGGGCACCATGGATTGCGGCAAGTCAACGCTGGCACTCCAGATGGATTACAACCACAGTGCCCGCGGACGCGGGGGAATCCTGTTCAGCCGCAATGACCGTGCAGGGGAGTCCATGATCTCCAGCCGGCTCGGGCTGCAGACGCCCGCGGTTGAAGTCCGTGATGATACGGATTTCTGGGCCGAGGTACTCAGCTGCCGTGAGGCGGGGCACAACGTGGACTACCTGATCTGTGATGAGGCGCAGTTCTACAGCACCGAGCAGGTGGAGCAGCTGGCCTGCGTGGTGGATGAAATGGGCATTGACGTGTTCGCCTTCGGCATCACCTCGGATTTCCGCACCCGGTTGTTCCCCGGGTCCCAGCGTCTGGTGGAACTTGCCGACCGCATGGAGGTCCTGCAGGTGCGTGCCCTGTGCTGGTGCGGACGGCGCGCCACCCACAACGCCCGTACCGTCGACGGCGTCATGGTGACGGAGGGGGACCAGGTGGTGGTGGGAGATGTCGAGGCCCGCGCCTCCGCCTCTGCTGCGCCGGATGCGCGCCGCGACGGGAGGGCCGATGCCCCGCCACTGTTTGATGACCAGCCTTTGTTTGACGCGGAGGAACTGCTGGACGCGCAGCCTTCCGGTACCGCCCCGGCGGTTGGCTACGAAACCCTCTGCCGCCGGCATTACATGCGCCGGGTGACCGCGCACCAGGCGGCGCGTCTGACCGATGACGGCGAGCCTGCCTCGGCAGACATCTGTTCAGTGGAACCGGCCGCGGGACAGCGCCGGCGCTCCTAAGCAAAAAGGGCTGCCCGCCGAGGCGGGCAGCCCTTTTTGCTGCCGGTGGAACCGGAAGTACCGGGGGGTGCTAGTCGCCCTTGGTCCCGAAGACTATTTCGTCCCAGGACGGTACCGAGGAGCGCTTGGGCTTGATTACCCTGCGTTCCGAACCGTCTTCCGGCTTGGTGTCCTTCGCATTCTCGGCCTCGTCCAGGCGCTGGCCCCGGCCGCCGTTGGGCAGCCGGTCCCAGGGAAAGTCCCGTCCGGCGTTTTTCCGTGCTGCTGCTGCCGTTTCTGCCGCGTCCTGAGTGTCAGCCGGCTCGGTTGCCGCGGAGGCCTCCTCTGCGGGGTTTGCCGTGGCATTGGCGGCCGGTGCGTCCTGCGTGGCGGCAGGGCCGGTTTCGGTGGCGTCTCCGGTGCGGGCCGAACGACGGCGGAAGGGCCGTGCCAGGACACTGATCTCCCGTGTCTGGGTCACTCCGCCCGGCAGCGTGACGGGATCGATGGTGTCATCGCTGTCGGACGAATCAGTGGGGGACAGATCCTCCCCGAGGGGTGCGCCAATGGACGGAGCCAGGGTGAGCCTGCCTGTGCGTGGGCGTTTCCCGGCGTCGTCCTCCTCTTCGGCATCGGCACGGCCGTCCCGCGGATGCGCAGCAGGGATGCTGCCCTTGGCGAGCAGGCTGGCAAGGGCGTCGTCCCCTTCTTCGTCGCTGCCCAACCGCTGTCCGCGGCGTGAGCGGAGAACTTCAAGAATGCTGTCGGTGTCGGTGGAGGGCTCCTCCGGTCCGCTCTCGGCTTCGAAGTCAAAGACGCGGTCCGCCACGGCGGACAGCCTGCGGGTGGGTACGGGCGAGTCCAGCGGCTCGAGTTCGCTGAGGACCTGGGCCCACCTGTTGGTGTTGGTGACGCTCTTGCGCAGCGGGCTGAAGATCCAGCGTGCCGGGGGTTCCTCACCGACGGCTACGCGGGACTTCTCACTGAGGTCGAACCGGGCAACAACTTCCCAGGTGCCGTCCGGCCGGCGCCACGCATCCCATTGCACGGAGTCTGGGTCCACGCCGAAGGAGCGCAGGCGGTGCAGCACCATGTCGCCAAGATTGACGGGGTTCTCGCCAAAGGCGCTGCGGTAACCGTCGTGCGTGGCGGCCATGGGGGCGGCAACTTCGACGGCCTGCGCCTGCCGGGCCACGTACTCACGTTCGGCGAGCACCGGACCTTCGTAACGGCGGATATGCGCGAGGTCATGACCGGACAACTCCGCCACTTCCTCGGCGCTGGCGCCGGAGCGGATGCGCGCCTGGATGTCCCGGGGGGTCATGCTGGGGCCGGAACCGGTGGAGGCGTCTGCCTGCGGTGCGGACCGGTGCGTGGGGCGGGAAGCTGCCACACGCAGGGCTTCGTCGATCCGCAGACGGAACGTTTCGCCACCCTTGCCGCTTAACAGCAGATGTTCGCCACCTTCATGGACACCCACCAGCCGTAGATCCTGCATCAAAAAATCCTCCACCCGATAGCAATTCCTTCTTGAAACAATGCCATCACCCGGGGCGAAAACCTAAGGTTTGGCCGGGTGTGGCGCGATTGGGCCGGCGCCGGATGGCGGCCTTCGGCCCGTGTCCGGGCCACCGGTTGGCTTTTTGTTCGCCGGTAGGTAAAAATCTCTGCTTTACGGGCACAAAACAGGTATCCGTGGCGTTGATATCTCCGAGTCGCTGACACGGGTCCGGACAGCCGGTCCTGCACGGGCTCAGGAAACGGCGAACACCACTCAACCGGACGGTGAGAAGAAAACATTATGGCGACAGATTATGACGCCCCCCGCAAGACCGAAGAGGATGCCGGCGAGGAGTCGATAGAAGAACTCAAAACCCGGCGCGTGGACCCGCAGTCGGCAGTGGTGGACGAGGACGAGGCAGAGGCCGCCGAGGGTTTTGAACTACCCGGGGCCGACCTTTCCAGCGAAGAGCTGCTCGTGCGGGTGATGCCGGCTCAGGCGGACGAATTCACCTGTGCCTCGTGTTTCCTGGTCCGCCACCGCTCCCAGATTGCGCTGGAAAAGGACGGGATGTACTACTGCGTGGACTGCGAGGGCTGAGGTCCTAGCGGCCTTCGGTCAGGGCCTGCACCAGCTTCTCCGGGTTCCGGGTGGACGTGAGCCAGTACGGCGTGCGGTCCGCCGGGTCGGTGATCTCAATCCGGACCACCGGTGAGATCCATCCCCGGATGCACATGTAGGCGGTGGCGTTCAGCGCCGGGCCCCGCTGGAGCGTGGCGTCGTCGCCGCGGAAGCCTTCGACCCGGCCGATGAAGCGGCGTTCAATCTGGGCCCGTCCCACCTGCAGGGAGTCCGGAGTGACCCGGATGACCGGTGTGGAGAGGACCAGCAGGACGGCAAGGATGATGAAGGCGACAACCGCACCGGTGATGCCGGCAAAAACGCTGATGGGCATAAAAACGAGGATGCAGGCCGAGGCAAGGCCGGCGGCTATAAGCCAGATCCAGATGGAGGGTGTGAGCCGTTCGGAGTACAGCACTGTGTTCGCGGGGCTCTTGGCAGAAGGGGATGACATACCCACAGCTTTTCACCTTTGCCGTGTCATTTCATCTCGCGCCGTGCCGCCGGTGCGGGGCCGGGCAACCGCACAGGAAAACGCGCTAAAGTGTGGTGGGTCGGCCGGGCGGACGCCCGCGCTGCAAGGGGCGCCGCCACAGCGGGGCGCCGGACATATTTATCCATCTGCTTCCGCGGCCGTTCCGGCAACAGGTAAGCGGATGCAGGTCTATTGAAACCGGAGAAACTGGTGCTAGAGGCAGGGACCACCCTGAAGGTGCAGCTCAAGATGCTTGACGAAGGCCTGGAAGCGCCCTCGTACGCACATCCCGGCGACGCCGGAGCCGACCTTCGCTCACGGATCGATTTCACGCTGGCGCCGGGGGAGCGGAAGCTTATCCCCACCGGGGTCGCTCTGGCGCTGCCGCACGGCTACGCGGCCTTTGTGCATCCCCGTTCAGGGCTGGCCACCAAACATGGCATCAGCATTGTCAACGCACCCGGAACCGTTGACGCGGGATACCGGGGGGAAATCTCCGTCACACTGATCAATACAGACGCCACGGAGGCCGTCAGCCTGCGCCGCGGTGACCGGATTGCGCAGCTGGTCATCCAGCGGGTGGAAACCGCAGAGTTTGTTCCCGTTGACGAGCTGCCGGACTCCGTTCGCGGTGCCGGCGGTTTTGGCTCCACCGGGGGCTTCAGCGCCGTACCGGCCTGAGCCTTGGCCCGGCTGCCGTGCCGGGAATTCGAAGACTTCGCAGATGAGAGAGAAGGAACCTGGTTATGGCATTTGGGCGCCGTAAGAAAACCAAGGCAGAGGAACCGGCCGCCGTCGACACGGCAGACACCGTGGAGGACGCCGACGCGCAGACCCCCGGGGAACGCGGAGCCGGTACCTCTGTGCCTGAGGCCGGCGGGCCCTACGACCTGAGCGACCGGCCCTCCGAGGAGGGGTACATCGACCTCGGGGCACTGCGGATCGCGGCCTCCCAGGGGCTGCAGCTGCGCCTGGAGGTCGAGGAAAAGACCCAGCGCGTGGTTGCCGTGACACTGGACCTTGAGGGCTCCAGCCTTCAGCTCCAGGCGTTCGCTGCCCCCCGCTCGGAAACCCTCTGGGACGATATCCGCGAGCAGATTGGCAAGTCCGTGAGTTCCCAGGGCGGAACCGTGGATGAACTTACCGGCACCTTCGGCACCGAGCTCCTGGCCAAGGTCCCGGCCCAGGCCCAGGACGGCTCCAAAGGCTACCGGGTGGCACGCTTCGTCGGCGTCGACGGCCCCCGCTGGTTCCTGCGCGGCGTCTTCGGCGGTCCTGCAGCGATGAATCCTGAGGCGGCACGTCCGCTGGAGGAAGTCTTCCGCAACGTGGTGGTTGTCCGCGGCGAGCAGCCCCTGCCGCCGCGTGATCTGCTGCAGCTGCGGCTGCCGCGCGATGCGTCTCCGCTGCCGCGCCCTGCTCCGGGAGCGGCCCGGCCGTCCGCACCCAAGCGGGGTCCGGAAATCACGACGATCGGCTAACCGGTGCCCACTGCCTACGGTTCCTCCCGCTTCGTCAGCGTTCAGTCCCTACCGCCACGCGGCCGGGCCTACTGCCGCGGCTACGTCTCGGCGATTACCGTGGCGCCGGCCACCGAGCCGCCCCGGTTCATGGCGATGGTGGAGGATTCCCTGGCCGCCTACCGCAGTTCTCCGCTGAAACCCCGCGCCAAGGTGCGCCTCATCTGGCTGGGCCAGCGCCGTGTTCCCGGCATTGAGGCCGGAACATCGCTGGCCTTTGAAGGCATGGTGTCGACGGTGGACGGCTATCCCACAATCTTCAACCCGCGATACGAGATCATTGGACGCCCGGAGGCCGACGCATGAGCACCCAGAAGGACCCCGGTGACGGCCAGCCGGATCTGAACCAGCTCGCCGGGCAGTATGCCGCCCGGGCAGGAGTGGAACGCCGTGAAGACGGCCAGATTGACGTGCTGAAATCCGTGGGCGGTATCCGCGGACTGGCCGAAGCCATAGTCCCGGGCCTGCTCTTTACACTGCTTTACACCGTGGGTGCCGAGCTGAACATCGCTTTGGGCGCCGCAGTGGCGGCCGCGGCCGTCTTTTCCATTGCCAACCTGGTCCAGCGCCGGCCGCTGATGCAGTCCCTGACCGGGGTGGCCGGCGTCGCCATCTGCGCCTTCGTGGCCCTGCGCAGCGGCGAGGGTGCCACCTACTTCGTACCCGGCTTCTACCTCAACGGTGCGTACATCCTGGCCTTCCTGGTCTCCATCGCCGTGAAGTGGCCTGTGGCCGGCCTGCTCTTCGGGTTCATCCGCGGAGAAAACCTGGACTGGCGGGCCGTGCCGGTACGGCTGAAGGCCTACACCTGGGCCAGCTGGATCATCGTGGCCGTCTTTGCCCTGCGCCTGGCAGTCCAGCTGCCGCTCTACCTGGCGGACAATGTCGCCGCCCTGGGCACCATGCGCCTGGCCATGGGGGTTCCGCTCTACGCGCTCGGATTGTGGCTGGCCTGGGTGGTTTCCCGTCCCGCCGCCGTTGTTTCGGACTCAGGCTCCGACACCCCGCCGGAGACTGGTTCCGCGTCCACTCCCTGACCGGCACGCTGATGGGCGCCAGGGGCCAGTACGGCACGCAGGTCATCCTCGGCCGCGATGGTGGTGATGAAGAACAGTTCATCGCCGGGTTCAACGACGTCGTCGCTGCTGGGGGTGATGGGTGCGTCATCACGCAGGATGGCCACCACGGTGGCATCCAGCGGCCAGTCGATGGAGCCAAGGGTCCGTCCCGTAAGGTGCGAATCCGCAGGAACGGTGAACTCCACCATGGAGGAGACACCGGTCTGCAGCGTCAGCAGCCGGACCAGGTCACCGATCTCCACCGCCTCCTCCACCAGGGCCGTCATCAGCCGGGGAGTGTTCACGGCTACGTCCACACCCCAGGAGTCGTCAAACATCCAGTCGTTCTTGGGGTTGTTGACCCGGCCGACGGTGCGCGCCACGCCGAATTCGCTCTTGGCCAGCAGCGAGACCACCAGGTTCACCTTGTCGTCGCCCGTGGCCGAGACCATCACATCAGCATCTTCGAGCTGGGCGTCCTTCAGGGTGGTGAGTTCGCACGCGTCGCCGATCAGCCAGCGCGCACCGCGCAGCCCGCTGCGGCCGACGCACTCGGGCTTCTCATCAATCAGCAGCACATCATGGCCGTGCGAGAGCAGTTCCTTGGCAATGGAGCTGCCCACGCTGCCGGCACCGGCAATCACTACTTTCACGGGGTCTCCCTGATCGGTTCCTTGGAGAGGATCTTGCTGATTTCCGCCGTCCGGTCCACGGACATCATGGCGTGCAGGACGTCGCCCTGCTGGTAACTGCTGTCCGGGCGGGGGAGCATTCCCTCCCCGAA
Organism: Arthrobacter sp. MDT1-49-2; assembly: GCF_059090185.1. Lineage (NCBI taxonomy): Bacteria > Bacillati > Actinomycetota > Actinomycetes > Micrococcales > Micrococcaceae > Arthrobacter > Arthrobacter sp. MDT1-49-2. The sequence continues at coordinate 9,825 of NZ_JBNHFK010000013.1, read as the reverse complement.
CCGGGTGACGTAGGCGATGCGGACCCCTGCAGCGGCTTCAATGCCGGACAGTGAGCGGCCCAGCCAGGCCTCATGCAGCGCCAGTTCGCCCAGGATCAGCCGGCCGGAAGACTCCCGAAAGTCACCGTTGATGCTCTGCTCGGGAAGGATCCGGCGCAGCACCTGGTCAGCGCTCCACCGCACTGCCGCCACCGTGGGGATACCCAGCCGCTGGTAGATCTCCGCGCGTCCGGGATCATAGATACGGGCAACCACGTGCCCCACGTGAAAGGTCTCACGGGCCACCCGGGTGGCCAGGATGTTGGAATTATCACCACTGGAGACGGCGGCGAAGGCATAGGCCTCTTCGATGCCCGCAGCCTTCAGCGTGTCGCGGTCAAACCCGACGCCGGTGACCTTGCGGCCGGTAAAGGTATGCCGCAGGCGCCGGAACGCCCGCTCGTCCTGGTCGATAATGGCGACCGAATGGCCGGCATTGTCCAGGGTGTGCGCCAGGGTGACGCCTACGCGTCCGCACCCCATGATCACGTAATGGGCCAACTGCCCTACCTCGGTTTCGGTTCGGTCCTTTAGCGACTGTTCCGTAGATGAAAAACAATCAACGCCAGCTTAGTCCTGCCCGGGGCCCAAATAGCACAGTGCCCGGCCCCCGTGGTGAGATGGACTTTTAGGCCCCTTGAAGGAAGTACAGCCACACCATGTCGATTGAACTCACCGTTGGAGCACCTGCCCACGGCGGCCATTTCGTAGCCCGCCATGAAGGCCGCGTTGTTTTTGTCCGGCACGCCCTGCCCGGGGAACGGGTCCGGGTCCGGCTGACGGAGTCCGGCGAGGACGCCAAGTTCTGGCGTGCCGACGTCGTTGAGGTCCTCGAAGCGGCGGAGGGACGCCGCGAGCATTTCTGGAAGGAAGCGGACGCGCTGCGGGCTGCGGCGCGCGGAAAGCTGCCGGTGGGCGGGGCCGAGTTCGGCCACATTGACCTGGCAGTGCAGCGCCGGCTGAAGGCGGACATCTTCGCCGAGCAGCTGCGCCGCCTCGGCGGAACCGACCTGGCGCCGGAAGTGGAGCCGGCCCTGGATGAAAGCAGTGACGGGCTGGGCTGGCGGACCCGGGTCAGCTTTTCCGTGGCACCCGGCGGGCGCCTGGCCATGCATGCCCACCGTTCCGATGAACTGATTCCGGTCCAGGAGATGCCCCTCGCGGCGGACGCCATCAACAGCCTGCACCTCTGGGAGACCGACTTCTCCGGGGTGGAGCGGGTGGAGGTTGCCGCACCGGCCGCCGGCGGCCAGCCGCTGGTCCTGCTTATCCCTGCCGAGGGAACCCACCCGCGGACCCTGGGCCGGATCGCAGGCAGCATGCCCGACGGCGTGTCCGTGGCCGCATGGAACCCGGAAAGCCATGAACTGACCCGGCTCAAGGGACGGACCTGGGTTCAGGAGACGGTGCTGGGCCAGGACTACCGGGTTACCGGCGCCGGGTTCTGGCAGATCCACCGGTCGGCACCGGAAACCCTGACCGAAGCGGTCCTGGGCGGCCTTGACGTGCAGCCGGGGGAGGCGGTCGCTGACCTGTATGCCGGAGCCGGACTGTTCACTGCGCCCCTGGCGGGGGCTGCCGGGGAAGCGGGGCGCGTCCTGTCCGTGGAAGGCTCCCCGGGAACCAGCCGGGATGCCCGCAAGAACCTCTTCGCCGCACCCCAGGTCCAGATCCACCAGGGCCGGGTGGACAAGGTGCTCCGTGAAGCCGGCAAGCTCGACGTCGTACTCCTGGACCCGCCGCGCGCCGGAGCCGGAAAAACCGTGGTCCGGCAGATCGACGCGGCCGCACCCCGCGTGGTCGGCTACGTTTCCTGCGACCCGGCGTCGTTTGCCCGCGACCTGGGCTACTTCCGCAGCGCCGGGTGGGAACCGGAAACCCTGCGGGTGTTCGACCTGTACCCGCACACCCACCACATGGAGTCCTTCGCGGTCCTCCGCAAGGCCTGAAACAGGCCGCCCGCAGGGGTATGCAAAGTCCGTCACGCCGCGTCGTGGCGTATATCTCCTGCGGGCGCCTCTGTAAAGGCTAGGATGGGAGGCAGTTGTCCAGCCCTGCGCCATTAAGGAAGTTTCCCGTTGTTGGGGGAAATCGATACCCGGGCAGGGGGCCGTTCGGCAGGGAAATGAACCACCGGTTTCCCTCGCGGGTCCCTTTGAGTCGCTGTTAGGAATACCTAACTGGCGGGCAGTAGTGCGCTGGACAAAGATAACAAGGTGGCGAGAGGAGTCCTGTTATGACTAATGTGGACAGCTTCGGATCCAAAGGCGTCCTGGACGTTAATGGTTCCGAGTATGAAATTTTCCGGCTGAATTCCGTCGAAGGCGCCCAGAGCCTTCCGTTCAGCCTCAAGGTCCTGCTGGAGAACCTGCTCCGCACCGAAGACGGTGCAAACATCACTGCGGACCACGTACGTGCCCTGGCGCAGTGGGATGCAGAAGCAGAGCCCAGCACCGAAATCCAGTTCACCCCCGCCCGGGTGATCATGCAGGACTTCACCGGCGTTCCCTGCATCGTGGACCTGGCGACCATGCGCGAGGCCGTTGCCGATCTTGGCGGCGACCCCAAGCGCGTGAACCCGCTGGCACCGGCCGAGATGGTCATTGACCACTCGGTGCAGATTGATGCCTTCGGCAACGCCGGCGCCCTTGAGCGCAACATGGAAATCGAGTACCAGCGCAACGGCGAGCGGTACCAGTTCCTGCGCTGGGGCCAGACGGCATTCGATGACTTCAAGGTTGTTCCCCCGGGAATGGGCATTGTGCACCAGGTCAACATCGAATACCTGGCACGCACCGTGATGACCCGTGAAGTTGACGGCGTCCTGCGCGCCTACCCCGACACCTGTGTCGGCACCGACTCCCACACCACCATGGTTAACGGCCTGGGCGTGCTGGGCTGGGGCGTTGGCGGCATCGAGGCCGAGGCAGCCATGCTCGGCCAGCCCGTCTCCATGCTCATCCCGCGCGTTGTCGGCTTCAAGCTCACCGGTGAGATCCCCGCCGGCGCCACCGCCACCGACGTCGTCCTGACCATCACCGAAATGCTGCGCAAGCACGGTGTTGTGGGCAAGTTCGTCGAGTTCTACGGCGAGGGTGTCGGCGCTGTGCCGCTGGCCAACCGCGCCACCATCGGCAACATGAGCCCGGAGTTCGGTTCCACTGCGGCGATCTTCCCGATCGACGACGTGACCCTGGACTACCTGCGCCTGACCGGCCGCTCCGAGGAGAACGTAGCCCTCGTAGAGGCCTACGCCAAGGAACAGGGCCTCTGGCACGACCCGTCCAACGAGGTCAAGTACTCCGAGTACCTCGAGCTGGACCTGTCCACCGTGGTGTCCTCCATCGCCGGACCGAAGCGTCCGCAGGACCGCGTGGAGCTGACCAACGCCAAGACGCAGTTCCGCAATGACCTGAAGAACTACGTCCACGAGACCGTCGAAGCCGAGAACGGCACTGTCGACGAGACCCTGGAAGAGACCTTCCCGGCATCGGATGCACCGTCCTTCAACGCCAACGCCACGCACGTCGAGGATCACGAGCACGACCTGGTTGCCGAAGCCGATGCTCCGGCCAAGCGCGCCAGCAACTCCGTGCCCGTCACCATGGCGGACGGCCGCAGCTTCGAGCTGGACCACGGCGCCGTGACGATCGCCTCGATCACCTCCTGCACCAACACGTCCAACCCCTCCGTGATGATGGCCGCCGCCGTGCTGGCCCGCAACGCGGTGGACAAGGGCCTGGCGTCCAAGCCGTGGGTCAAGACCTCCGTGGCTCCGGGCTCGAAGGTGGTTACCGATTACTACGAGAAGTCCGGCCTGATCCCGTACCTCGAGAAGCTCGGCTTCTTCGTGGTCGGCTACGGCTGCGCCACCTGCATCGGCAACTCCGGTCCGCTCGAAGAGGAAATCTCCGATGCGATCAACGAAGCCGACCTGGCCGTCACCGCGGTGCTTTCCGGTAACCGCAACTTCGAAGGCCGCATCAACCCGGACGTGAAGATGAACTACCTGGCCTCCCCGCCGCTGGTAGTCGCCTACGCCCTGGCCGGCACCATGGACTTCGACTTCGAGAATGACCCGCTGGGCCAGGACGAAGCCGGAAACGACATCTTCCTGAAGGACATCTGGCCGAACCCGGTCGAGGTCCAGCAGATCATCGATGCCTCCATCGATAAGGAAATGTTCTCCAACAGCTACGACACCATCTTCGAAGGTGACGAGCGCTGGCAGTCCCTGCCCACCCCCGAAGGCGCAACCTTCGAGTGGGACACGGAGTCCACGTACGTCCGGAAGCCCCCGTACTTCGAGGGCATGAAGGCACAGCCGGGGCCCGTCTCCGACATCGAGGGCGCACGCGTCCTGCTGAAGCTGGGCGATTCGGTCACCACCGACCACATCTCCCCGGCCGGTTCCTTCAAGTCCGACACCCCGGCAGGCAAGTACCTGCTGGAGCACGGTGTGGCCCGCAAGGACTTCAACTCCTACGGCTCCCGCCGAGGCAACCACGAAGTCATGATCCGCGGCACCTTCGCCAACATCCGCATCAAGAACCAGCTGCTCGACGGCGTTGAAGGCGGTTTCACCCGTGACTTCAGCCAGGCCGACGCTCCCCAGGCTGCCGTTTACGATGCCGCGATGAACTACCAGGCTGCCGGCACCCCGCTGGTGGTCCTGGCCGGCAAGGAATACGGCTCCGGCTCCTCGCGTGACTGGGCCGCCAAGGGCACCGCACTGCTGGGCGTCAAGGCTGTCATTGCCGAGAGCTACGAGCGCATCCACCGCTCCAACCTCATCGGCATGGGCGTCCTTCCGCTGCAGTACCCGGCCGGCGTGAACGCCGAGTCCCTGGGCCTGACCGGTACGGAAACCTTCTCGGTTGAGGGTGTCACCGAACTGAACAACGGGAACACTCCCAAGACGGTTCGGGTCACGGCCACCCCCGAAAACGGCGAAGCCATCACCTTCGATGCGGTCCTGCGCATCGATACCCCGGGTGAAGCCGACTACTACCGCAACGGCGGCATCCTGCAGTACGTACTGCGTCAGATCTCCGCTAAGTAGCAGTAAACAGCACCACCTTCAGGGCCCCGCGTCCCCGATCCGTCCAACGGGCGGTAAGGGCACGCGGGGCCCTGAAGCGTTGGTGGGGGACCGCGCAGTGCAGACTGGGCGTTAGAGTTAACCATTGCGACGGTGTGCAGTGCCGCCGACTACGACTCAAGGGAGGCACCCTGTTGGGACTTCTGGAAACCATCCGGGACCCTCGGGACCTCAGCAGGCTTTCGCTGACACAGCTGAAGCGGCTTGCTGAAGAGATCCGTTCGTTCCTGATCACCAACGTGGCACAGACCGGCGGCCACCTCGGCCCGAACCTGGGCGTGGTGGAACTGACCATGGGCATCCACCGGGTCTTCGATTCCCCGCGGGACAGCATCGTCTTTGACACCGGCCATCAGTCCTACGTGCACAAGATCCTTACCGGCCGCCAGGAATTCGGCACCCTGCGGCAGCAGCACGGGTTGTCCGGCTACCCGTCCAGGGCTGAATCCGTTCACGACATTGTGGAGAGCTCACACGCCTCCTCGTCCCTGTCCTGGGCGGACGGGATCTCCCGGGCCCGCCAGCTCAACGGCGAGAGCGACCGCTATACCGTGGTGATGGTGGGCGACGGCGCCCTGACCGGCGGCATGGCCTGGGAAGCGCTGAACAACATTGCCGCGGACCAGCGGCGCCGCGTGGTGATTGTGGTCAATGACAACGGCCGTTCCTACGCGCCAACCATCGGCGGCCTCGCGGACTACCTGGCCTCGCTGCGTCCCACCATTGACGCCGTCCGCACGCACCACGCCTACGAGAACACCCTGGGCTGGTGGCGCGACCGGCTCCAGCAGGGCGGTCCCGTGGGCCGTTTCGCCTACCGCAGCCTGCATGCCGCCAAGAAGGGCGTCAAGGACTGGTGGTCCCCGCAGGGCCTCTTCGAGGACCTGGGCATGAAGTATGTGGGACCGATTGACGGCCACGACCTCGACGCCGTCGAGCGCGCACTGCTCAAGGCCAAGAACTATGCCGGGCCCGTCATTGTCCATGCCATGACGGAAAAGGGCCGCGGCTACGCTCCGGCCCGGGCCCACGAAGCTGACCAGTTCCACGCCGTCGGCATTATTGATCCCGAAACCGGGGCACCGGTGGAACCGGGCGGCAAGGAATCCTGGACCTCGGTCTTCGCCACGGAGATTGCACAGATAGCTGACGAGCGTCCCGATATTGTCGGTATTACCGGCGCCATGCTGATTCCCGTGGGGCTGCACCGGTTCGCGGAGAAGCACCCGGACCGGGTGTTCGACGTCGGCATCGCCGAGCAGCATGCCCTCACCTCCGCGGCCGGCATGGCCTTCGGCGGGCTGCACCCCGTGGTGGCCCTGTACGCCACGTTCCTCAACCGTGCCTTCGACCAGCTGCTGATGGACGTTGCCCTGCACAAGGCCGGCGTCACCATTGTGCTGGACCGCGCCGGGGTGACCGGGCCGGACGGCGCCAGCCACCACGGCATGTGGGACATGTCCATGCTGCAGATTGTCCCCGGGCTGCACCTGTCCGCCCCGCGGGACGCCACCCGCCTCAAGGAGGAACTGCGGGAAGCAGTAGCCATCTCTGATGCTCCCAGCGTGGTGCGTTTCTCCAAGGGCACGGTGGGCCGCGACATTGACGCCGTGGAACGGACAGCCGACGGCGTGGACATCCTCGCCCGGCGCCACAGCGGCGACAGCTCCAACGACGTCCTGATCGTCAGCGTGGGGGCCATGGCCGGCATGGCCCTTGACGTTGCCGAGCGGCTCGACGCGCAGGGCATCAGCTCAACGGTGGTGGATCCGCGCTGGGTACTGCCGGTACCGCGGTCCATCATCAGTCTGGCCGGCGAGCACCGCATTGTCACGGTGATCGAGGACGGCGTGCGGGCAGGCGGCGTTGGTTCGCGGATCCGGCAGGAAATGCGTGCCGCCGGCGTGGACACCGCCCTGAATGAAGTCGGCCTTCCGGTCGAGTTCCTGGACCACGGCAGCCGCGGTGAAGTGCTCGAACGGGTGGGACTGACCGCCCGGCAGGTTGCCAATGACATTGTCGCCCAGGTCCTGGGCACCAAGGTCCCGTTTGCCCGGCCCCTCCCGGGGCAGGAAATGCCTACCGGGCAGGTGCCCAAAATCCAGTAGCCGTGCAGGGACCCGGCAAGCGGGTCAACGGAAAAAGGGATGTGAAAGCCATGGCGGATAACGTTCCAGCCCTCGCCGTCACGGGTGCCACCGGTGCCCTGGGCGGCGCCGTTGCCCGGCTGCTGGCCGAGTCCGGGGTACGCCAGCGGCTGCTGGCCAGGCACACCGCCCGGCTGCCGGAGTTGCCGGATACACCCGTTTTTGCCGTCTCCTACCTGGACCGGGCCCAGGCGGTGAGCGCGCTGCGCGGCGTCCATACGTTGTTTATGGTCTCCGCTGCCGAGAGCCCGCACCGGGTCGAGGACCAGCAAACGTTCGTGGACGCTGCCGCGGAGGCCGGTGTGGACCACATTGTCTACACGTCCTTTATGGGTGCCGCCCCGGACGCCGTGTTTTCGCTGGCCAGGGACCATGCCGCCACTGAGGAACACATCAAGGGACGCGGTCTCTCCTATACCTTCCTGCGGAACTGCCTCTACCAGGATGTATTGCCGACCTTCGTCCAGCCCGACGGCGTCATCCGGGGACCCGCCGGCAACGGCCGGTTCGCCCCCGTGGCACGGGCCGACATCGCACGGACTGCTGCCAGGATCCTGCTTGCCCCGGGGGAACACCGGGACCGCACGTACACGCTCACCGGTCCGGCCGAACTCACCATGGCTGAGGTGGCACAGATCCTCTCCAGCGTCACCGGACGCCACGTGGGTTACGAGGACGAAAGCTATGAGCAGGCCATGGCCAGCCGGATGCAGGGCCATGCCGCGCGCTGGCAGGCCGAGGCCTGGACCAGCAGCTATCAGGCCATCGCTGCCGGGGCGCTTGGCCCGGTCAGTCCGGATATTGAGCGTCTCACCGGCGCGGCCCCGCTGGCTTTTCAGGATTACCTGCAAACCGGCCGTCACTGAGTGTCAGGGGACTGGGTGGCAGGGCTTACAGAGGATAGTGTTGAAGGCATGAATGATAGATTTGCGCCGGATATCCGCCGCTTTCTTGCCGAATGCACGGTAAGTGACCTGGACGATAATGAAGCAACCCCCGTAGCGGACCTGTACGGCATGTACATTATCTGGAGCGAACAGCAGGGCACCGACCCGTTGGCGGTGCAGGCGTTCTCCGCGGCAGTCCGCGAGGAAGGCATTGACGCCGAGCGCCGGCGCAGCGAGCAGGTCTACACCGGCCTGCTGCCCACCGGGGCCATCCCCATCCAGTACATTCTGGAGACGGACAAGGCTCCGGGGCCCAACAACACCCTGGACATCTTCCCCGGCTAGCCGCTCTCCAGCGGGTCCACGGAACCTGGTGTTCCTCCGGAGTCCCGTTTGCGGGGGTAGCGTAGCTTCCATGACTTCTTACAACAGACTTGGAAATTCCGGCCTGACCGTGTCCACGGTGGGGCTGGGCTGCAACAACCTGGGCCGGTCGGGAACCCCCACCGAATCGCAGGAGGGCACCGACGCCGTCGTCAATGCGGCCATAGATGCGGGTATCACCCTTTTCGACGTCGCGGATACCTACGGGCGCACCCCGGGACTCAGCGAGGAGATGCTGGGCAAGGCCCTGGGCAACCGCCGCGAGGACGTAGTGGTTGCCACCAAGTTCGGCATGGACATGCAGGGCGTCAACGGCGCCGACTTCGGGGCACGGGGCTCGCGGCGCTACATCGTCAAGGCCGCTGAAGCCTCGCTGCGCCGGCTGAACACGGACTGGATTGACCTGTACCAGTTCCACACCCCGGACCCGCTGACGCCGATCGAGGAAACCCTTGCGGCCCTGGATGATCTGGTCACGAGCGGCAAGGTCCGGTACATCGGCCACTCCAACCGGGCCGGCTGGCAGATTGCCGAGGCGGAATTCGTAGCGCAGATGGGCGGCTACACGCCGTTCATCTCCTCGCAGAACCACTACAACCTGCTGGACCGCCGGGCCGAACTGGAGGTCACTCCCGCAGCGGAGGCTTACGGTCTGGGCGTCCTGCCCTACTTCCCGCTCGCCAACGGCCTGCTGACCGGCAAGTACAGCAGCGGCAAGGCGCCCGAGGGCAGCCGGCTGACCCACTCCCGGAAGAACCTGCTGGAGAACGCCGACTTTGACCAGCTGGCTGAGTTCGGCCGGTTCGCTTCCGAGCGCGGCCTGACCGAGGTGCAGGTGGCCTTCTCCTGGCTTGCCGCCCAGCCGTCCGTGGCATCAGTCATTGCCGGTGCCACCAAGGTGGAACAGGTGCAGCAGAACGCCGACGCCGTGTCCTGGGTGCCCTCGGATAAGGACCTGGAGGAGCTGGACCGGATCTTCCCGAAGACGCCGAAGGTTGCTTTGTTCTAGGGTCCGCTTGCTGCGTCACCTTGGGTGTCCGGTGGGTCCGGAACGGCGGCAACGAAAATCCCTTGCTCGCTTCAGCTCGCCGGGATTATTAAAGCCGCCTAACCCGGACCCTCCGGACCACGCGGACGCGGAGCTGGCCTCTACGGCTTCCGATCCCTAGATGTAACTCTTACGGTGGTTGTGAACGGCGTGGCAAAAGTTAAATAGGCGAGGGTCTCCGGTTCGATATGGGTTACCACACTCATCCGACCAACGGAG
>NZ_JBNHFK010000012.1:0-101648 GCF_059090185.1 Arthrobacter sp. MDT1-49-2 | reverse complement strand
AAAGCGTTTTACCGCCGTTCCGGTCCCAGCATCAACCGGAGTCTTTTCCGCCTGCCCGGTGAAGGGCACGGGAGTTGGACTCTGATTTTTGAAGGGATTTGGCCGCCATACTCGGGCGCTTTTCCAGCGTCCCGGCCGCGGCGACTTAGAAGACTTTACACAGGTTCGAGCCCGGGTGCAACTCGGATCAGAGGTGACCCCGGACACCCTCTTTCGCACCCGTTCGGGCGCCGCCATGGCTGCTGCCGCGGCGTGTGAGCCGGGCCGCGTTCGGTGCCTGATCCGGTCCGGATCCCAGAGGCGCTAGCCCGAGGGGCACTTTTAGGGATCCTTCACCGCGGGAGCGGCGATTGGCTAGCTAGCAGTGAGGACGAAAATCCATTCCCGCGACGCCGGGCCAACAGCCCGTCGATCCCAGCCTCCCCAAACATGAGCGGCATGAAGGCCCGCATCCTTTATTCCGTCCAGCACATCGTCCCAACTCGGGAAACGCAGCGTTTCGCTTGTGGCCCAGGTCCTGTCGCCGACGCGCCAGTGATCCACATGCGTAATGAGGTCCCCATCCTGCAGGATCTCCCCACATACAGTTCCCCACCCGATGTCACGAGGAGCCTCGTCAGCCCAATCACGCCATTCCTCCACGGCGGCGTTGCGGATCTCGAAGGCGACGTGACCACAGGGGCGCAGCGCCCGGCGCGCTTGAAGCAGTACATCCACCCATGCGGATTGATCGAGGAAGTACTGCGCGACGTGGCCGGTCATAAGGATCAGATTCGCGCACTCGTCCTCCAGATCAACGGCCGTCCCCTGAATCCAGGTGATATCCCCGGCATACGGCTGCGATTTGGCGATAGAGAGCATTGTCGCCTGAGGCTCAACTCCTATTGCCCGGTGACCCTGTTCCACCAGGCGGCTGCATAGAAGGCCGGTTCCTGCGCCGATGTCCGCGACAACCTGTGCCTGTAGTTCCTGAGCCAACGCGAGGTAGAACGGGATATCGGCGCGGCCCGCATAGTCGGCGTCGTAATGAACTGCGAGCTGTTGTGTGGCGTAGTAGTTGCCATAGGGCTCGTGCATGTACAGACTCCTGACAGATTGCGGCGGGACTGTGCTGCCACATCAAAGACCACCGTGCTCGAAATCTACCAACTGGTCCCATAAGCCGATGCCCTTTAGGGCTGCCGCCGCCAGGCTCCCCTATAGGTAGGTCGTGCCGGCAAGGACCCCAGTGTCCGAACGCAGAGAGCCTGCCGAGGGGTCCGGGCCCGCCGCAAGGCTTCCGAACGGGCCCTGAAACCGACGCCCGGCACCGCCGACCAACCCACCGGAATTTTCGGGTAGACTTGTTCGCGGCCCCTCATGTGGTGTCATCCTGTGAACTCCCCCAGGACCGGAAGGTAGCAAGGGTAAGCGGGCTCTGGCAGGTGCATGGGGGGTCTTTAATTTTCCCCGGAGAGTGCTTCGTCACCGCGCCGGGAGCCGGAGTGAAAACCGTCAGTGCCAACCGATAGGCTTCTATCTGTGAGTACAGCCCTTTACCGCCGCTACCGTCCCGAAAGCTTCGCGGATGTGATTGGCCAGGAGCATGTCACGGAGCCGCTGATGGCGGCCCTGCAAAAGAACCGCGTCAATCACGCGTATCTCTTCTCCGGCCCCCGCGGCTGCGGTAAAACCACTTCTGCGCGCATCCTGGCCCGCTGCCTGAACTGCGCCCAGGGCCCCACCCCCGTCCCCTGCGGCGAATGCGACAGCTGTGTCGAACTCGCCCGCGACGGATCCGGCAGCCTCGATGTCATCGAGATTGACGCGGCAAGCCACGGCGGCGTCGACGACGCCCGTGACCTGCGTGAACGCGCCACCTTTGCACCCGTCCGAGACCGGTACAAGATCTTCATTATTGACGAGGCCCACATGGTCACGTCCGCCGGGTTCAATGCGCTCCTGAAGATCGTTGAAGAACCGCCGGAACACATCAAATTCATCTTTGCCACCACGGAACCGGACAAGGTCATCGGGACCATCCGCTCCCGTACGCACCACTACCCCTTCCGTCTGGTTCCGCCGGAGCCCCTGCTGGCCTACCTGGAAAAGCTCTGCGCACAGGAGAACGTCAGCGTGGCCCCCGGGGTCCTCTCCCTGGTGATCCGCGCCGGAGGCGGCTCCGTCCGTGACACTCTTTCCGTCCTGGACCAGCTCATGGCAGGAGCCGGCCCCGAAGGGCTGGATTACGAGCTGGCCGTGTCGCTGCTGGGCTACACACCCGTGTCCCTGCTCGACGACGTCGTGGACGCCGTCGCTGCCGCGGATTCGGCCACCGTTTTCCGTGCCGTGGACAGGGTCATCCAGACCGGCCAGGATCCCCGCCGGTTTGTCGAGGACCTGCTGGAACGCTTCCGCGACCTGATCATCGTCAACGCCATGCCGGACAGCGCCGCCGCCGTACTCCGCGGCATGCCGGAAGACCAGATCAACCGGATGCAGACCCAAGCGGCGCAGATGGGTGGCAGCGAACTCTCCCGCGCCGCCGACATCACCAACACCGCACTCACCGAAATGACCGGTGCAACCTCTCCGCGCCTGCATCTTGAACTGCTCTGCGCCCGCATCCTCCTGCCTGCAGCGGACCAGACGGAACGCGGCACCGCTGCCCGGGTGGACCGCCTTGAGCGGCGCCTCAGCTACGCCGGTGATCCCACCGAGGCCATGGGACGCGCCGCAGCAGCAGCGTCACCGGTGAACACCGTTCCCGCAGCAGCGCCCACAGCGTCCCAGACGCCGTCGTCGGCTCCCGCGGTGGACGAGGCACCCTCCGCCCCGCGCGGAACCGATGTCGCCGCCACACCGGCTCCGGGCCGTGAGCCGCAGGCGCCGACGAGCCGGAACGATGGCGGGTCGGCTGCGTCCTCCGGCAGCTCGTCCTCCGGCAGCTCCCTGGACTGGGGCGGCACCTGGTCCACCCCGGTGGAATCCCCGTCCGCACCCTCTGCTGCACCGGCCACCCAGCCGGATCCACGGGGCGGCGATCGCAGCACCCCTCCGCAGGGTTCAGGCCAGCAGAATTCAGGCCAGCAGGAGCCGGTACACGCGCCCGCAGCCGCGGCTCAGGACCAGGCAGCGCCGCATCAGGTCCCGCCGCATCAGGGCCAGGCACCCGCACAGGCGCCGGCTGCCCGCCAGCCCGCTCCCGCTGCCGGCGGTGGCGGCGGTCAGATCGAGATGATCCGCCGTGCCTGGCCGGAAATCATGGATGCGCTAACGAGTATCCGCCGCGCCACCTGGCTCAACGTCAGCAAGAACTCCAGCCCGCGGGCTTTCGACGGGAAAGTCCTGGAACTGGCGTTTACCAACCCCGGCGCCGCAACCAACTTCAACCGCCCAGACCACTTGGAGAACCTGCGCAAGGCCATCCACCAGGTCCTGGCGCTGGACTGCCAGATCAATCCGATCCATGACAGCTCGGCGTCAGCGGGTGAGTCGGGCCCAAAAGCCGATAGCCGGCGCGCGCCGGCATCCGCACCGGCAGCATCAGCCCCGGCTGCCGCTGCCACCGCGCCCGTAGCCCCGGCTGTATCCGCAGCTGCTCCGACGACTGCGCGGGCAGACTCGGCAGTGCCTGGTGGCCCTGCCCCCGATTCCGCGCTGCCGGCCGGCACGGCCCGGGTTCCGCACGCAGCCCGGAATGCCTCCCCCACGGCTGGCGCGGCAGGCGCGGCAGGCAAACCCAGCGACGCAGCCTGGCCGATAGCCGCAGCGGCCGTCTCTTCCACAGCCGCTGCGCCGGCTGACGGCACCCGCAATGACCCCCGTCAGACTCCGACCACTGCCGCGGTGGATGGACCCGCAGTGGCCGCAGGCCCCACGAACGGCGCGCCCGTGAATGCGGCGTCGGCGGCACTGCGCCGCCGTTCGGGCAGTGCACCCGGCGGTTCCGGACCGGCAGGACCCGGTTCCGGCCGCAGCGGGGGACGCGGCTCCCGCGGCGGCGGCGTCGGCGTCGACGGACCGCCCGATGCGCCGTGGCCGGACGAGCCCTCCGATCCGTATGACTCTCCCGAAAGCAACGCCTGGGAAACCGCAGAGGCACCGGCCGACGTGTACTCCGGCGGCCACCTGTCCGACTCGGAGTGGGCCACCACCAACTGGGCCGGCACCGCTTCCACCTCCCGTCCGGCAGCCGGTGCGACGTCGGCACAGAGCGCACCGGCCGCGTCCGGCCCTGCTTCAGTGTCTGGTTCAGTGTCCGCCCGGCCGCACGGGACCCCGGACAGTGCGGGTGCACCGGGCGCGGGAGTGCCGGGCGCAGGAGCACACCGGTCCGCGGCACACGGTTCACCGGCATCAGCAGGGCCGGGGGTCGCAGCCTCGGTTGCCGCACCGGCCGCACCCACTGCACCCGCTGCACCGGCGGGAAACAACCCGAACCAGCCGCTCAGCCGCTACCAGAAACTGCTCAATGAAGCTGCCCAGCGCGGCGGCGGCGCGCCCGTCCGGGGGAGCCGGCCAGTAGAATCGTCCTACGTTGAAGACGTTCCCAGTGCTGATGACATCACGCTGGAGGACTCCGGACTGGTTGGCCGCAAGGCTATTGAACGGATCCTGGGCGGACGGCTGATCGAGGAACGCAGCCTCGACGGCCGCTGACCGGCCGCCCGACGCGAAGCCCGCGGCATCGGGCAGCAGCATGGGCAAGCAGGACCCCGCAGCAGCGCTACACCGGGCAGGCACCGGGCAGGCACCGGGCAACAGGCTCACCCTGAGCCACAAACGCAGATCAACCCAGCAGAGAAGGTTACGTGTACGAAGGTGCGGTTCAGGAACTCATCGATGAACTAGGCCGGCTTCCCGGCGTAGGACCGAAGTCTGCCCAGCGCATCGCGTTCCATATCCTCGAGTCGGATCCCGATGACATGAAGAAGCTGGCCACCGCCATTGTCACCGTCAAGGACCGGGTGAAATTCTGCAGTGTCTGCGGCAACGTGACGGAGCAGGAAACCTGCAGCATCTGCCGCGACCCGCGCCGGGATCCGACCATGATCTGCGTGGTGGAGGAATCCAAGGATGTCATCGCGGTGGAGCGCACCCGCTCCTTCCGCGGCCGCTACCACGTGCTGGGCGGGGCCATCAATCCGATTGCAGGCATCGGCCCGGACCAGCTGCGCATCCGTGAGCTCCTGAGCCGGCTCTCCGATGAGCAGATCTCGGAAATCATCATCGCCACGGACCCTAACCTCGAGGGTGAAGCCACGGCCACCTACCTGATGCGCATGCTCAAAACCCTGGGCATTACCGTCACCCGCCTCGCCTCCGGCCTGCCGGTGGGCGGCGATCTGGAATACGCCGACGAAATCACTCTTGGCCGCGCCTTCGAGGGCCGCCGGAGCATGTCCTAGGCGCTAGTCGCGGCGCACCTGCCGGACAGCCGGCACAGCCATCCGGCGAGCCGGTCAGCAGCACCGGGCGTCTGTTGATACCGCGGGCGCGGGCAGCCTGCCCGGCCTCGAACGGAAGTCACCGCAGCCTCGGGACAGACCCGCCGCGACGTGACGTTAAGTGCATATTTCCCTTCTGTTTCGGCACTTCCAGAGACCGGCTATAGACTTTTTGGACGGACGCAGTGGGTCCCGCGGTCCGGTTACCCGGGAACAGACCCGGGACAATCCCTGCCGCGCCGAAGATGCCGGGCACCAGCAACCACAACGAAACTTGGGAAAGTGTACGCATGAGCCTGATAGTGCAGAAATTCGGCGGTTCCTCTGTAGCGGACGCCGAAGGCATCAAGCGCGTCGCCAAGCGCGTAGTGGACACTCACGCTGCCGGAAACGAAGTGGTGGTGGTGGTCTCCGCCATGGGTGACAGCACCGACGAGCTGCTGGACCTGGCCGGACAGATCACTTCCCTGAGCAACGCCCGGGAAATGGACATGCTGCTCAGCGCAGGCGAGCGTATTTCCATGGCGCTGCTGGCCATGGCCATCAACGAGCTGGGCGGCTCCGCGCAGTCCTTCACCGGCAGCCAGGCCGGCATGATCACCGACGCCATCCACGGCAAGGCCCGCATCATCGACGTTTCCCCGCATCGGATCAAGACCGCCATCGAAAAGGGCGACATTGCCATCGTGGCCGGGTTCCAGGGCGTCAGCCAGGAAAGCCACGACATCACCACCCTGGGCCGCGGCGGTTCGGACACCACCGCCGTCGCGCTGGCCGCCGCTCTGGAAGCGGACGTCTGCGAGATCTACACGGACGTCGACGGCGTGTACACGGCGGATCCGCGCGTGGCCCCGAGCGCGCAGAAGATTTCCACCATCTCCAGCGAGGAAATGCTCGAGATGGCGGCCTCCGGCGCCAAGATCCTGCACCTGCGCTGCGTGGAATACGCCCGCCGCTTCGGCGTGCCCCTGCACGTCCGCTCGTCCTTCAGCCAGCATGAGGGAACCTGGGTGCTGCCCAGCCCCGATGACAAGATCAAGATTCAAGAGGGAGAACCCTTGGAACAGCCCATCATCTCCGGCGTCGCCCATGACCGTTCCGAAGCCAAGGTCACCGTGGTGGGTGTTCCCGACATCCCCGGCAAGGCCGCGGAAATCTTCGGGATCGTGGCAGGGGCCAACTCCAACATCGACATGATCGTCCAGAACGTCTCCACCAAGGGATCCGGCCGGACGGATATCTCCTTCACGCTGCCGATCATCGACGGCAAGGAAGCGATTGACGCGCTCAACGCCGCCAAGGAGCAGGTCGGTTTTGACGCCATCCAGTACAACGAGCAGATTGGCAAGCTGTCGCTGATCGGCGCCGGCATGCGGTCCAACCCCGGCGTCTCGCACCGCTTCTTCGAGGCCCTGCATAATGCCGGTGTGAACATCGACATGATCTCCACCTCCGAGATCCGCATCTCCGTAGTGACCAGCGCCAAGCTGCTGGACACGGCCGTGCGTGCGGTGCACGCGGCGTTCGGGCTCGACGGCGACGACGAGGCTACGGTCTACGGCGGTACCGGGCGCTAAGCACCCCGAGTACCGGGCGGGACGCCGGTTAGGCTCCGCTACCGGGCGGAATCCGCCGGAAGGCTCCGCCGGCTGCGGGCACGGTGAATCCCGAGGGCCGCTGCCGCCAGCACGGCGCCCGTCAGGGCGCCTGCGGTGTTGGCCAGCCAGTCACCGGTGGTGCAGCTGCGTCCGAGCACCGGGACAAACGCCTGAACGGCCTCGATGAGTGCGGACAAGACGCTGCCCGCCAGGAACATGGCCACAGGCCGCCGCGTTCGAATCCCGGCCAAAAGGACCAGTGGAACAAAAAGCACTACGTTGGCCAGCGGTTCCGGGGCCAACAGGTGGGCCAGCCCGCCGTCCATCAGGCACCGCGTTTCCACCGTGCGGTAGGTGGTGGGAAACAGGGTCAGCAGCAGGATGGCTCCGGCCATCAGCCTCAGGAGCGTCCGGGCTGTGTGCTGCCGGGTAAGCAGCCAGGCGCCGAGCAGGGGCCCGATGAGGACCAGCGCTATGAACGCGGTTTGCCCCATCCACGCATGGGTGCTCAGGAAGTGGCTAATGACGTTCGCGGGAGACGATGTAGCTGCTGCCGTCGGCGCGGGTGACGGTTTCCCACAGGGCCTTTTCCTGTTCCTGCTGCGCCTTGAGCAGGGCCTTGTTTTCCTCAGTCATCGGATGGTCCAGGGAGCCTTGCTGCGCGGGGCCGAAAATCAGCCGCACTTTGCCTGTGGCCCGCATAAACCGGGACACGAAGCTTTCCTTCTCAACCATGCTGCTTACCTCTCCGACGGGATTCTGGCTCTATAGTACGCTAATAATTAGTGCACTAACTATCCGTTTCATCCTTCCTCTGCCTACCTAAAGGGGCGCGTTATGGCAATAAATACGGCTCCCTCCGCCGAGGAGGACCTGCTGCTCGAGCGCCAGCTCTGCTTCGCACTTTCGGTCGCCTCCCGCAGCATCGTTGGCGCCTACAAACCGGTACTGGAGCGCCTGGGACTTACCCACCCCCAGTATCTGCTGATGCTCGCACTCTGGGAGGAGAGTCCGCGCCGGGTCCGCGACCTCAGCGACACCCTTCTGATGGAACCTGCCACCCTCTCCCCCATGCTCAAACGGCTCGAGGCCGCGGGCCTGGTAAGCCGGGACCGGGCGCCGGGCGATGACCGGGCACTCGCCGTCGGACTGACCGATGCGGGCCGGGCCCTCCGTGCCGCTGCGCTGGAGGTTCCCGGAACCATGATGGAGCGCCTGGGCCTGGACCGCGCCGAAGTGGAAGCGCTCAACCGCAGCATGCACCGGCTGATTTCCGCCGCACAGGGCGCTCCGACAATGGCCGGGTAACCATAGAATTCCGGTTATCAAAACCGTCGAAACATTAATCGGAAAACGGCCACAAAACGGTAACAATTAATATGTGATATATGCAATGCTATTTTTTCCGCTCTACGGAAAAGTCGGTTGGAATTGATCCTGAACCGCCACTATTCTCCCTAAGGTCCTGCTTAGCGCACACCCAAGGGCGCCGCACAGCGCCCCCGAGGAGAAGAGTCACGTGGCAACACGTCCAGCACACCAGCAGCACGATCCGAACGATCCCGGAGCAGCCAACGGCTCCGGAACGGGGCGGCAACAACCGCCGGAACCGGGCGGCGCCAAACCGAAACCGTCCGTGCGTGAACGCGCTGCCAAGGCGCTGCGCCGTGAGCCGCGGTATCCGCATGACATGCATCCGGGGCTGGTGCCCGGCATTGGCGTGGACGAGCAAAGGGTCCGCTACGGCACCGACCGCCTGGTGTTCGGCGTAGCAGCCACTCTGATTCTGGGCTTCGTGGGCTGGGGGATACTGTCCACGGAAAGCCTGAAGGCCGTATCGGATGTCGCCCTGGCATGGGTAGTGGAGAACACCGGCTGGCTCTTTAATGCACTGATTGCCGTCATCGTGATCTTCATGCTTTTTGTGGGGTTCAGCCGCTACGGCAAGATCCCCCTCGGTGTGGACGGCGAGAAGCCGGAATACTCCAAATTCTCCTGGATTGCCATGATGTTTTCGGCCGGGGTGGGCATCGGCCTGTTCTTCTTCGGACCCTATGAGCCCCTGACCTATTACCTTTCGCCGCCGCCGGGCACAGCGGAGCCGGAGACCGCCGAAGCCATGCATCAGGCGATGGCCCAGACCTACTTCCACTGGGGTTTCCATGCCTGGGCCATCTACGCCCTGGTCGGCGCCGCGGTGGCCTACGGCTCGTACCGCCGCGGACGGGTGCCGCTGATGAGTTCGATCTTTACGCCGCTGCTGGGCCGCAACCGCACCGAGGGCCTGCCGGGGCGGGCCATCGACATGTTCGCCATTGTTGCCACCCTGTTCGGTACGGCAGCCTCACTGGGCATCGGCGCCCTGCAGATCGGCCGCGGCGTCGAAATTGTTTCGGGCATCGGACGGCTGCCCAACGCGGCACTGATCCTCATCATCGCCATCCTCACCGCTGCGTTCATTACTTCCGCTGTCTCGGGCATCGGCCGCGGCATCCGCTGGCTCTCAAACATCAATATGTCCCTGGCCCTGCTGCTGGCAGCGTTCATTTTTCTTGCCGGCCCCACACTCTTCCTGCTGAACCTGATTCCCTCCTCCGTGAGCGCTTACTTCTCCGAAGTCCTGACCATGATGAGCAAGGGCCCGTCCTGGGGCGAGGAGTCCGCGGCCTTCTCCGAATCATGGACCGTCTTCTACTGGGCCTGGTGGATTTCCTGGTCCCCGTTTGTCGGTATCTTCCTGGCCCGCATTTCCCGCGGCCGTACGCTGCGGGAATACGTCCAGTACGCACTGGTCATGCCCACGCTGGTCTGCGTTCTTGCCTTCGGCATCTTCGGCGGCACCGTCATCTGGATGCGCACCCAGGGCCAGCCGGGCATCAACATTGACACCTCGCCCCAGGATCTCTTCTTCCAGGTACTGAACGGTCTGCCGCTCAGCGAGTTCACGCCGTTCCTCGCCATGTTCTGCATAGCGATCTTCTTCATCACCTCTGCGGACTCCGCCTCACTGGTGATGGGCACCCTGTCCCAGCGCGGCAAGCCGGAACCGGACCGCAAGGTCACCGTGTTCTGGGGCGTGGCCATGATGGGCATTGCCGTGGTGATGCTGCTGGTGGGCGGAAACACCGCCCTGGAAGGGCTGCAGAACCTGATCATCGTCTCGGCCCTGCCGTTCGCGGTGATCCTGTTGCTGATGATGGTGGCCTTTACCAAAGACCTGCATACCGATCCGCTGATTATCCGCCGGGAGTACGCTGTCCACGCACTGGAAAACGCGGTACGGACAGGGATTGACGAACACGGTGACAACTTCGCCATCGCCGTCGAAAAGGCCCCGGAGGGTGAAGGTGCGGGCGCCGGCTTCGACTCCTATGACACCACCGTCACGGACTGGTATCAGCGCACCGATGAGGAAGGCCGGCCCGTGGATTACAACTACGCATCCGGCGAATACGCGGACGGCTGGACCGCCGAAGGCGCTGCCGGGGAAGCCGGCACCAAGCCTTCGGCGCCCGGCAACAACGAGCGGGCCGACGACGGCGAGCGCGCGGACGACGACGACGCCAACCGCAGCCCGGCACCTGTGCGCTAGTGCCGCGCAGGAAGGCCGCGCCGGCGTGTAAGTGGGACACACCGGCGCGGCCTTCCTTATCTACGCCGGTCTTATCCCCGGCGGCTGCAACGCCGGGGTGCCGGAACGCTGATGTGCCGGAACGCTGATGCGAGGAAGCGGCTGCGGGAACGGCTGCGGGCGGGATAATGGATCCGTGAGCGTTTCCGTATCCCCTGCCGTACTGACCGAGGAGCACTGGCGCGCCCGCCAGGCGGCCCACGAGGCCCGTGTCCGGCCCTTCACTGAGGGATACCTGCAGCGCCGCTCCGCCGGGCGGAAGCATCCGGTGGAGGATTTTCTTTTCACCTACTATTCCCAGAAGCCGGGCCAGCTGCTGCGCTGGCACCCGGGAGCCGGCGTCGTCCTGGCCGGGGAGGCTGCCGCCGAGCGTGCCGGCTGGAAGTTCTACCGGACCCTCACCGCTGACGAACTGGCTGCCGCAGGTCTGGATCACGGCACCCCGGCCGTCACCGTGGACGTAACCGCCTTTGCCGCTGCCCGCGGTGACGCGGCGGCGTTCACTGCCATGCTGCTCTCCCGGACGGCCGCACGGAAACCGGTGCTGGGCTGTTTCGGCATGCATGAGTGGGCCATGGCGTACAAGTCCGAGGACAACGGCATCCGGCATGACTACCTGCAACTGCGGCTGGGCCCGAAGGGCACGGACGAGCTGGTGGAGCGCAGCAAGATCCGCTGCACCCACTTCGACGCCTTCCGGTTCTACACTCCCGAAGCCGTTCCGCTGAACGAACTCACGCCCACCCGCGAGAACCAGCGGGATCTGGAACAGCCCGGCTGCCTGCACGCGAACATGGACCTGTACAAGTGGGCATACAAGCTGGTGCCGCTGCTGCCGAGCGAACTGGTGATGGACTGCTTCGAGTTGTCCTGGCGCATCCGGACCATGGACATGCAGGCCTCCCCCTATGACCTCGCAGACTGGGGGTATGCGCCCATCGAGGTGGAGACGCCCCAAGGGCGGGCGGAATACGCGGCCGCCCAACGGGCATTTGCCGAGGAATCACAGCAGCTACGGACCCGCATCCTGGGCCTGCTGGAACCCCTAGGAGAGCAGCTATGGAGCCGGAACCCACCGGACGGGTCCTCCGCATCGGAGACCGGTCCTACCAACTGATTCTCACCCGCGGGTTCCCCCTGCCGCCGCCGGAGATCTGGGCGGCCCTTACGGAGCCGGAGCAGGCGGCAGCGTGGTTCGGCCGCTGGGAGGGACGCCCGGACCGGAACGGCAGCTTTGACCTGCAGATGCTTTATGAGGACGGACTGCCTTGGAGCCGGGTGCGGGTCTGGGACTGTGCAGCACCGGATCTGCTGCGGCTGCTGGTGGGCGACGACGACGCGGTCTGGGACCTGGAGATCCGGCTGCAGGACGCCTCCGGCGGCACGAGGATGGAATTCATCCAGCACCTGGCCGATCCTGCCGCCGCCGAGAGTTACGGTCCGGGCTGGGAATACTATCTGGACCGACTCAAGGCCGCATTGAATGGAACTGCTGCACCGGAGTTCGGCGATTACTATCCGGCGCAGGGTCCGTATTTCGCGGAGCAGGCCCGGACCGCGGCCGGTACCGACGGCGCAGGCTGAGTTCGGAGGTTCGAAGGCCCGGGGTCCGGAGGCCGGAGGTCCGGAGGTCCGCCCGCGGTTCCTTGACGAGGGAACTAGGCTGGGTGCCACCCACTGATGGAGGTCTCACCGTGATCCGTCCCAACCTCGCCCGTCCCCGCCGCTCCCATCCCCGCCGCTCCCATCCCCGCGGCAGCGTTCCGCTGCTCCTGCTCTGCTCAGTGCTGGCGCTTGCCGCCTGCGGCTCGGGTTCCGACGCCGGCAATGAGCCTGCGGAGTCAGCGCCGTCGTCAGCCTCGGACTCCCCCTCCACAACCGGCTCACCCTCCGCGACCGGGACGCCCGGGCCAACGGCATCCCCGTCAGAGCCGGCGACGTCGGCCACCGCAGCCGCAACCTCACTCATAGTGGATTTCCTGGCCGACGGGCAGACCACCACCGACACCTGGACCCTGCAGTGCGACGGTGCCGCCCCGCTTCCCGGTTCCAACGTGCCGGACCCGGCGGCCGCCTGCGCCGTCCTTGCGGAGCGGGGCACGGCACTGTTCGCCGAAGCGAACCGCAACGCCATGTGCACGCAGAACATCACCGGCATGCAGCGCGCGCATGTCACGGGCACGGTGAACGGCGAGGCGGTGGACGCCACCTTCAGCCTGACCGACGGTTGCCAGATCTCCCGCTGGGAGCCGCTGACCGGGCTGCTGGGGCCCGCCGAGGGGACCCTCTAGCGCGGCCTCTTGTCAGCGGAGGATCCAACCCGCTGCTCCCGGCGTCGCAACAGCACAAGAGTCAGCACCGGCCCCACCAGCGGAAAGACGAGGCAGAACACCAGCAGGCCCAGCCGTTCAGGGGCAGTGACGGCCCGTGACCGCGCCAGCCGGACGACGGCGATGACCAGCAGGACCATCAGTGCCGTGGAAATTCCGGTGACCAGGAACTCCCAGCCCGTCGGGACCAGGGGGTTCGTTCCGCTATCCATTGCCGTTTCCTTCCGCAGCGACTGCCCGATCACGCTTCAGCCGGACATAGACCTGTTTGCGGATCCGTGCCACAACCTCGCCTGAACCGTCCTTCACCTCCACCGAGAACCACTCCAGCACCTTGTCCCCGCCGGCCGCGAGCTTGCGCAGGCGCTCGACGTCGGCCGCCTCCAGGGTGAAGCGGGCCGTGAGCTCGCCCCTTCCCGGCTTCACGAAGTCGATCTCGGCCGCCTTGTCCCAGACCACATGGTCACGGCCCAGATGGTGCAGCAGCATCATCATCCAGAAAGGGTCCGTCATGGCGAAGATGGATCCGCCAAAATGCACCCCCGCCACATTGCGGTTCCACCAGTGCTCACGCAGCCGCACGGTGACGTGGAAATAGTCCGGGTCCAAGCGGAGAATCCGGATTCCCGTGAAGGCGAACGGCGGCCAGAGGTTCATGAACCGGCGGAGCGTGCCCGGCTGTAGTTTGAGGAGTCTCACCCGACCACTGTAGCCAAGTGTGACCTGCATCATGCCGCGGTGCCGGGCAGGGTCAGCCGCGAGGTGCTCATGCCGTATTATGAATAAGCATGCTTAGTATCCCCTCCGGACGAAGGCATTCTCCGTCCGGAGACCCGTGAACTGGAGGCGCACTATGTCAATCGAAGCTAGACCCGAGGACCTGTCAGGGGCAGGCTCTACCGGTCCGGGTGAGTTCGTCCCCTGGTGCAGCAACTGCGGCACCGACGAGTTCCTGATCATCGAATCCGTGGAACCGGCAGCGAAGCCGGGCAGCGGGGAATTCCTGGAAATCAATTACACGTGCGCGGAGTGCGACCGGTTCTACGGCCACCCGATCCGCCACTCCTCCGTGTGGGCGCGCGGCAAGGTCCGCTCCGAGGACCTTGCCGCCGAATACATGCACTGCGGCGAACCCATGCAGCCCCGGGACCACCGTCAGCAGTCCATTTTCGAGCCGGTGTCCACCTCGTCCATGCCGGCACAGGCACCCTCGGACGTCCAGCTGGACACCACCGTGCTGCGCTGCCACTGCGGCTTCCAACTGGAGATTCCGGCCTGATACGGACGCCGTCCGCGTAACATATCCAACGCCGCTAGAATGGGCAGTGCAAGCTCGCGGAGCGCTGAATCAGCGTGAGACGGCACGGTCCGCGGCCACCCATTTCACTCACAGGAGTTGCCGGATGCCCCGGATCGTTGTCGATGTCATGCCCAAACCTGAAATCCTTGATCCGCAGGGCAAAGCCATTGCCGGGGCGCTTCCCCGCCTCGGGCTGAGCGGATTCACCGGTGTCCGGCAGGGCAAGCGTTTTGAGCTGACCGTGGACGGAGATGTCACTCCGGAAATCCTGGAACAGGCCCGCACCGCTGCAGCCACTCTGCTGTCCAACCCCGTGATTGAAGACGTCACCCGCGTCGAAGTTATCCCGGAGGCCTGATCTTGAGCACTCCCCTGATCGGCGACTTTTCCGTTGCCCCCGAAAACGCTGCCCTGCGGGCGGTCCGGATCGGTGTGATCACCTTTCCCGGCACCCTCGATGACCGCGACGCCGCCCGCGCCGTGACCATCGCCGGCGGCACCGCCGTCGGCCTCTGGCACGCGGAAGCCAACCTGCACAGCGTCGACGCCGTGATTGTCCCCGGAGGTTTCTCCTACGGGGATTACCTGCGTGCCGGCGCCATCTCCCGGTTCGCCCCGGTGATGGAAAAGGTGGTCGACGCCGCCGCCGGTGGGATGCCCGTGCTGGGCATCTGCAACGGTTTCCAGATCCTGACCGAGGCGCACCTGCTGCCCGGTTCCATGATCAAGAACAACCACCTGAAATTCTCCTGCGCGGACCAGCTGCTGCGGGTGGAAAACAACACCACCGCCTGGACCTCCGCCTACGAGCAGGGCGCCGGCATGGTCATTCCGCTGAAGAACCAGGACGGCCAGTACGTCGCGGATGAAAAGACCCTGGATGAGCTTGAAGGCGAAGGCCGGGTGGTCTTCCGCTACGACGGCGAAAACCCCAACGGCTCCCGCCGCGGCATTGCGGGCATCACCAATGCGGCCGGCAACGTCGTCGGCCTGATGCCGCACCCCGAGCACGCCGTGGAGCCCGGCTTCGGGCCGGACTCCTCTGCCTACGGCGAGGTCGGCCTGGGCTACGGCACCGACGGCCTGCGTATCTTCAGCTCAGTTCTCAACACGCTCGTTGCCGGAGGCAAGTCATGACCGTTTCCCCCGCCGCGCAGAAGTTCAACATCGACACGGTTGAGCACGCCGCCGCCACCCCGGATACCGAGCTGCCCTGGGCCGAACTCGGCCTGAAGGAAGACGAATTCCGCCGGGTCGTGGAGATCCTGGGCCGCCGCCCCACCGCGGCGGAACTGGCCATGTACTCGGTCATGTGGTCCGAGCACTGCTCCTACAAGTCCTCCAAGGTGCACCTGAAGCAGTTCGGCGACAAGGTCACCGAGAAGATGAAGGAACACCTGCTGGTGGGCATCGGTGAGAACGCCGGCGTGGTGGACATCGGCGAGGGCTGGGCCGTGACCTTCAAGGTCGAGTCCCACAACCACCCCTCCTTCGTGGAGCCCTACCAGGGCGCCGCCACCGGCGTGGGCGGCATTGTCCGCGACATCATCTCGATGGGCGCCCGCCCGGTGGCCGTGATGGATCCGCTGCGTTTCGGCGCCATCGACCACCCCGACACGGCACGTCTGGTGCACGGCATCGTCTCCGGCATCGGCGGCTACGGCAACTCCCTGGGCCTGCCGAACATCGGCGGCGAGCTGGTCTTCGACTCCGTGTACCAGGGCAACCCGCTGGTGAACGCGCTGGCCGTGGGCGTGCTGCGGCACGAGGACATCCGGCTGGCCAATGCCTCCGGCGCCGGCAACAAGGTGGTGCTCTTCGGTGCCCGCACCGGCGGCGACGGCATCGGCGGCGCCTCCGTGCTCGCCTCGGAATCCTTCGACGCGGACAAGCCCTCCAAGCGTCCCGCGGTCCAGGTGGGCGACCCGTTCGCCGAAAAGGTGCTCATTGAGTGCTGCCTGGAA
The DNA here is from genome assembly GCF_059090185.1 of Arthrobacter sp. MDT1-49-2. Lineage (NCBI taxonomy): Bacteria > Bacillati > Actinomycetota > Actinomycetes > Micrococcales > Micrococcaceae > Arthrobacter > Arthrobacter sp. MDT1-49-2. The sequence continues at coordinate 85,396 of NZ_JBNHFK010000012.1, read as the reverse complement.
CTGTTCAAGGCCTCCGTGGTGGAGGGCATCCAGGACCTCGGCGCGGCCGGCATTTCCTGCGCGACGTCGGAACTTGCCTCCAACGGCGACGGCGGCATGCACGTGGAACTGACCAACGTGCTGCTGCGGGACCCGTCCCTGACCCCGGGCGAAATCCTGATGTCCGAGTCCCAGGAACGCATGATGGCCGTGGTCACGCCGGAGAACGTCGAGGCGTTCGAAGCCATCATGGACAAGTGGAATGTGGAGTACTCCTGGCTGGGCGAGGTCACCGGCACCGGCCGGCTGGTCATTGACTGGGACGGCGAGACCATTGTCGACGTCGATCCGCGTACCGTGGCCCACGAGGGTCCGGTCTATGAGCGGCCGATGTCCCGACCGGCGGCACAGGACAGCATCTCCGCCTCCTCCTTCGACGGGGAGCGCCCCATCGGCTCCGCCGCCATCAAGGACACCATCCTGGAGCTGATGGCCTCCCCCAACATGTGCGACAAGTCCTGGGTCACCAACCAGTACGACCGGTACGTGCAGGGGAACACCGCCCTGGCCATGCCGGATGACGCCGGCGTGATCCGGGTGGATGAAACCACCGGCCTGGGCGTGGCCATCTCCACTGACGCCAACGGCCGCTACTCCTACCTGAACCCCTACGAGGGCGCGAAGCTGGCCCTGGCCGAGTCCTACCGCAACGTGGCCACCTCAGGTGCCACCCCGCTGGCGGTCACCGACTGCCTGAACTTCGGTTCCCCCGAGGACCCCGAAGTGATGTGGCAGTTCGCTGAGTCCGTCCGCGGGCTGGCCGACGGCTGCCGCGAACTCGGCGTTCCGGTCACCGGCGGCAACGTCTCGCTCTACAACCAGACCGGCGGCGTCGCCATACATCCCACCCCCGTGGTGGGCGTGCTGGGCGTCTTCGACGACGTGGCCCGGCGCACGCCGTCGGGCTGGCGCGAGGACGGCCAGGCCATCTACCTGATGGGCGTGACCCGGGACGAGCTGGACGGCTCCGAATACGCGAACCTGCGCGGACACCTGGGCGGCCAGCCGCCGAAGGTGGACCTGCAGGCGGAGAAGCTGCTCGGCGAACTGCTGGTCAACGCCTCGCGCGACGGCATGATCGACGCCGCGCACGACCTCTCCGAAGGCGGCCTGGCGGCGGCACTGTCCGAGATGGCACTGCGCTTCGGCGTCGGCGCCCGCATCGGACTGGACGAGGTCTGCGAGCGGGACGGGGTGGACCTGTTCACCCTGCTGTTCTCCGAATCCCAGGCCCGCGCCGTGGTCTCCGTGGCCCGCAGCGAGGAAGTCCGGTTCAAGGACATGTGCTCCGCCCGCGGTTTCGCGCACAGCCGGATCGGCGTGGTGGACACCGAGATCGGCGCACTGGACTTCCAGAGCCGCTTCTCCGTGCCGCTGGAGGAACTGAAGGCAGCACACGAAGGCACCCTGCCGAAGCACTTCGGCTGAAACCGGCAGACATGTGCTGACGGGCGGGCCTGCCTCTGCAGGCCCGCCCGTCAGGCCGGGGACCGCCAATTGCAACAAATTCATAAAGAACGTGCAATATTAGCTCGTGAGCATAATCCCCGAATACCGTGCAGCCAATGCAGGCATCCCCACCCAGCGGCTGCTGCTGGACCTGATGTCCGTTGCCGAGGTGGATGCCCTCATTATTCAAAAACGCCTGCCGGACTGGGCCGATGACTTTCCGCAGCCCGCAGACTACGACGCCGCCCGCCGGTTTTTTGAGGCAGGGCTGCTCTCCCCGGCTGCCGCCGCCTTCGGCACGCGGATGATCCGTGAACGTGCCACCTCCCGGGTGGTGGGCACCATCGGATTCGAAGGCATTCCCACCGAACACGCCGTGGAGATCAGCTACAGTGTGGTGCCCTCCTGCCGGCGGCAGGGCTACGCCTCGGAGGCACTGATTGCCCTGTCCCGGTTCGCCCTGGCGCAGCCGGGGGTGGAGGAAGCCATCGCGTATACCGATCCCGGAAACACTGCGTCCAACTCGGTGCTGCTGACCGCCGGCTTCCTGCCCGAAGAAGAGGGCGAGATCGCCCTGAAGTTCACGCTTCGGCGCGATCAGCTGCCGGACGCGAGCCGGTAGGCCGAGGCAAAATACCTGTTGGTGTAGAACGCCTGCACGCGCACATTGACCCGATCCGCTGCTGCGATGACCCGGTTAGCGGGGCGGCTGTACGCAGCGATCCGGAAGAACAGCCGGTTCTCCTCGTCGAGTTCGGCGTAGAAACCTTCCTCACCGCACTCCGGATGCCCCGGAAGGGTGCCGTAGCCAAACCCGGCGCGCTGGCCGCGCACCGGCGCCCCGCCGTCGTCGACCGCCGCCTCGGTGGCCCACAGCACCCGGCACGGCGCGTAGTAGCGCACCCGCCACAGCCCGACCCCCGAAGCCATCTCCACCCCGGGTGCGGCCCGGGGCGTCCCGGGACGGACATGCAGGCCCGCACCCCGGTGCAGATCCCAGTCCAGCAGACCCTCCGTCAGCCGCAGGAACCCGGCGGCCGGATCCGGCACCGCCAGCTCTTCCTTGCGCAGCACCAGCCGGTAGCCCGCCGGCCACCGGTCAGTCATCGGCGCCGGGTAGGGCCGCTCGGTGCTTCCGGTATCCGGGTAGGTCAAGGCACGCCTGCTCCCGCTCATCCCTGCGCCAACCCTTTCCAGCGCAGCGATTCCCGGTCCCTGCGCGGCAGCGAGGCCACCACCAGGTCGTAGGAATCCTCCACCATGTCGGTCACCATTCCTTCCGGCAGCCCGGCAGCAACCTCCACCTGGTTCCAGTGCGTCTTGTTCATGTGCCAGGCGCCGGTGATTTCCGGGTGCGCGGCACGCAGCTGCACGGCGAGCTCGGGCTCGCATTTCAGACTGATCATCAGGGGCTGCGCGGCGAGCGCTGCCAGCGCGAACATCTTGGCCCGGCCGCCCGCTGCCCGCACCTTAAACACGGAGGATTCAGGTCCGAAGGGAAAATCCTCATAGGCCCCGGGCAGCGCCAGGCAGATCCGGCGCAGAGCATCTGCATCCATGCCGAAAGCCTAACCCCGCCTCCGGGTCTTGGGCACCGCCTGCCCTTGGATGGCAGGATGGAGGAGAGGCACGCCTGCCGGCGTACCCGACATCGAGCAGAGGACGGACGGTTTGGAGCACAGGAACCACAGGGATAGTTCCGTGGCGGAAGCGGCAGGGCGCGCGGCAGACTCCAGGACCTTTGAGCGGGTTGCCCGCCTGGGCTATGTGGCCAGTGGCATAGTCCACGTGGTTATCGGCGTCATCGCGCTGCGGATCGACTCCGGCGGCTCCGGCAATGCCGACACCAGCGGGGCGGTCGCCGCCCTGGCCGAACAGCCCGCCGGATCCGTGCTGCTCTGGTTCTGCTTCATCGGCTGCTACGCCCTGGCCCTGTTCCAGTTCTCCCGCATCTTCCTGGCCGGACAGCGGTTGAAGGACAAGGAACTGTGGAAGGACCGTGCCAGCAATGCCGGCCAGGTCATTGTGTACGGAGCCATTGGGACTATCTTTGCCAGCTTCGCCCTGGGCCGCGGCAGCAATGACGGCAGCTCGTCCTCCGTCAGCTGGACGGCCCGCCTGCTGGCCGTTCCCGCCGGCCAGTGGATTCTCGCCATTGCCGGGCTCGTGGTGGTGGGCGTGGGCGGCTACTTCATCTTCAAGGGAGTGACGCGCCGTTTCCGCCGGCAGCTGACGGGCATCCCGAGCGGGGTGTGGGACCGTGCCGTGGACATCACGGGCGTGGCCGGTTTTACCGCCAAGGGAATATCCCTCGCCGTACTGGGTGTGCTGCTGACGCTGGCTGCCGTGAAGGCGGATCCGGAACAGTCCACCGGACTCGACGGCGCGCTGCATACCCTGCGGGACCAGCCCTTCGGCGTGGTGGCCCTGGCCGCCGTGGGCATCGGGCTGATGCTCTACGGCCTGTACATCGGCATCATCAGGGCCCGGTTCGCCAAGCTGTAAGCAGGACCGCTCAGAGACCGAAGCGCGGAGCCTCGATAACCGGGCAGGTATCCATCACGACGTCGAGACCGGCGGCCGCGGCACGCGCGGCCGCCGCTTCGTCCACCACGCCGAGCTGCAGCCACACGGCCTTCGCGCCCACCTCGATGGCCTGGTCCACAATGTCACCCACCCGGTGCGAATTCACGAAGCAGTCCACCACGTCAATGCTGCCCGGAATCTCGCTGAGCTTTTTGTAGCCCTTGTTGCCGTGCACGTCGTCGCCCTTGAGGCTGACGGGGATGATCTCCATCCCCAGGTGGTCCTGGAGATAGCGGGAAACACCGACGGCGGTGCGCATCGGATTGTTGGACAGGCCGACTACGGCCCAGCGGCCAGGCGTCGCCAATAGACTGCGGATAACCTCTGGATCATTGGCATGCGCGGTAGCGGTGCCGTGGGGCTCTGACATCTGCCGTCCTTATGGGAAGCCGGGATGGGGCTCCAGCTTATCCCCGCATGCGTCACTGGAGGAAAGATTCAATGGCCTCGGTCAGTGCCGAATCGGGCAGGCCGCTGGTGTCCGTCTCCACCAGCCGGAATTCACCCTCATCCAGCGCCTCGGCGGCACGGCGGGCCAGGTCCTGGGTTTCCCCGGCACTGGCGCTGCCGGCCAGGATCAGAACCGGGATGCTGACCCCGCCCAGTCCTTCGATCTCGCTCTGCATCACCAGCAGCTCGTCCTCACCGTCCCCCAGGGACAGGGTGGGCTCAAGCGCCACCACCCGGCTCACCACGGTGGATTCCTCCGCCGCGCGCAAGGCCAGGAAGGCGCCGTCGAAAAACCCGTAGAGGGCGGTATCGCCACCCGCCACCTGCAGCACGGCCAGCAGATCATCGACGTCGGATTCGGCGGTGTATTCCTCGCCGATTCCGCTCTCCCCGATCCCCCTGCGGTCATAGGTGTACACGGTGTGGGTTTTTGACAGGGTGTCCGCCAGGGCGGCCGTGGCCCGGCTGGTCCGGTGCGCCAGCAGCGGCCCCACGATCGCCAGCGGAGGCCCGCTGCCCTGCCGCGACCAGGCGATGGGGGTTCCATCGGCGGAGAGCACCCTCCCGGACGCGGCGTCTGACAAGTCGGCCATAACAACCCCTCGGAGGTGGCTGGAAGAACGGACAGGAACCCCTCGCGGAGACCCTTAAAACAGGTTAGGAGCCCCTTCGCGCAGGGGTCAACGGATACACGGACGTAGACCTTCCCCTGCCCGGCATCGGTTGTTCACACCCCGGCAAAGGCTGTTCTTTTTCACCGTTGGGGCTCGTAGGGTGACCGCATGAAGAGACACAGCAGGTGGTTCGTTCCACTCATCGGAATAGTTATCACCTATGGTGCCGTGCAGACTCTTGCCTCAACCGTGCTCTCTTCCAGCATGGGCGAAGGAGTGCAAGCCATACTCCTTATCGCCATGCTTCTTGCCTGGCCAGCGGTCAGCCTCTTCCTTTTGATCCGAACGGTACGCAACGCCCATGTGGTATTCCGCGCCTATCGGCGTTCCCGCGGCCACCTCACCAAGTCCGAGCAGGCGGAGGAACAACAGCGGCAGATGTATGCCAACTGCTGGCAGGCCGCTCGGACGCTCACGGCACAGCTTGCATCGGGTCAGCTGCCCCCGCCCCGGGAGGTATGGGGCATAGTCCTTGAACCCGGTGAAAATGTCCGGCTCCACATCTCGGCCGACTACGCCCAGTTTTATGGGATTAACGGTGGCTATGTGCATACTTCCGGTTTTTTCTGGGGCAACCCGGCATTCGTGCTCGCGGGCCTCGGGATAACTGCCATTGCCAACAGTTCTCGGCGCAAGGCTGCAGAAGCCGCCTCGCGCCAGCGCTGGCGAGAGCTTCAGCACTCGCAAATGTTTCTGACCGAGCGCAGAATAATCTGTCAGGTCAATGGCCGGTGGTTGAGTTTTTATTACTCCCACGTATCCGCCTGTTACCCGGAACCGGAGAACAACAGTGTTGTCTTTGAGTTCCATGCGGTAGAGCCGCTCCTGATCGGCGGACCCCAGGCTCCCCTGGCCGCCACCTATGCGGTCTGGGCCCTCTACGGCGAGCGCGGTTTGAGCGATCATCCCGGACTGCGAAGCCTGCGCAGCTGATCGCTGGCCGGGCGAACATTTCGTTCTGTGAATCACCCCGGAGTCCGGGACTTGTCCGATGGGCGAATCCCGCGTTTAGTAGTCCTTGACCATCCCGAGCGGCTGAGAGACCTGGATCGATGAAGCCGCAGCAACCCTGGTTGCCGTATTTCCTCCTTGAACTACGGCAATAACGAGGCTGGTGTCGCAGGAAGCCGTTACCCCGGCTAAGGACACCTTCCGTAGGGTGCTACTGCCAGGACCGATGGAGTGTTTTCTATGACAGCAGTGTTGTCCCCTTCCACGACCGCGTCCGGCACCGGCACAGCAAAGCCCGCCGATCCTGCCCTGCCGGTCACCTTCGAGGCTCTGGGCCGCAGTTTCGGTACCGGAGCAAATGAACACGTGGTACTCCGCGATGTCACTTTCGACGTCCGGCCCGGAGAGGTCCTGGCCATTCTGGGCTCCAGCGGCTGCGGGAAATCCACGCTGCTGCGTGCCGCCGCCGGCCTGGACCGGCCCACCACGGGCGGCGTCCTGATTGACGGCCGGCCCGTGCACGGCATCGATGAGCGGTGTGCCTTCGCCTTCCAGGAGCCGCGGCTGCTGCCCTGGCAGACCCTGCAGGCCAACATCGCCATCGGCCTGCCGAAGTCCGCGAGCGCCAGCCGCGGAAAGGCCAAGGTAGCCGAACTCCTGGAACTGGTGGGTCTGGCGGCGTTTGCCAAGCACCGGCCGCGGGCGGTGTCCGGCGGCATGGCCCAGCGCGCTTCCCTGGCCCGTGCCCTGGCCCGCGAACCCGGTGTCCTGCTCCTGGACGAGCCGTTCGGTGCCCTGGACGCACTGACCCGGCTGAAGATGCAGGACCTCCTTCTCGCCGTTCACAAGGCGGCCCCCGCCACCGTGCTGCTGGTCACCCACGACGTTGATGAGGCCCTGCAGCTCGCGGACCGGATCATCGTCCTGGGCAGGGAACCCGGCGCACCGGGTGCCACTATCACCAACGTGGTCACCGTACCCGGCGCCCGTCCCCGGGACCGCGCCTCCGCGGAGCTGGCCCGAATGCGCGGCGAGCTGCTGGCCCTGCTCGGCGTCGACCGCCACTAGCTCTCCCCTGCAGGCAGCCGCTCCCGCTGAGCGCTGCCCGGCATCACCCTTCCCACTCCGGGGAGAACTCTCCCTGTTTTGCCCCGTTCCGGGCCGCCCCCATGGCGCATGTGCCCGGCCTGCCCCTTTCCAGCCTTGCTCTTTCCGGTCTGGTCCCTCGTGGCCCGGCCCCTCATCTAAGGAACCATCATGACTGCCCCGGCATCATCCACCTCCCGCCCGTCCTTCCTGCCCTTCTCCGTCCGCGGACGGAGTGCACGCACGTTAGCCGGTCTGGCCGCCGTTGCCGCCCTGGCACTGACCGGCTGTGTCGCCGGTGAGGATGCAGCGGGCGCTGCCGCCGTCGAAAACGCCGACGGCGGAACCCTCACCCTGGATTTCGCCACTTACAACCCCCTCAGCCTGATCATCAAGGACCAGGGCTGGCTGGAGGAAGCCCTGGCCGAGGACGGCGTCACAGTGGAATGGGTCCAGTCCGCCGGCTCGAACAAGGCAAACGAAAACCTGCGCTCCGGTGCCATCGACGTCGGGTCCACCGCGGGATCCGCCGCGTTACTCAACCGCGCCAACGGCTCCCCCATCAAGGTCATTGACGTGTTCTCCCAGCCGGAGTGGGCTGCCCTGGTCGTGGGACCGGATTCGGACATCACCTCGGTAGCGGACCTGGCCGGTAAATCAGTCGCTGCGACCAAGGGCACTGACCCGTACTTCTTCCTCGTCCAGGCGCTGGAGGAAGCCGGACTCAGCCTCTCCGACGTGACGGTGGAACAGTTGCAGCATGCCGACGGCCGGGCTGCCCTGGAAAACGGCTCCGTGGACGCCTGGATCGGATTGGATCCCATCATGGCCGGTGCCGAACAGAACGGCGCCAAGCTCGCCTACCGCAACCTGGACTTCAACACCTACGGTCTCCTCGCCGCCAATGAGTCCTTCCTCGCGGAGGAACCGGAACAGGCCCAGACCGTGGTCAACGCCTATGCGAAGGCCCGCGCCTGGGCTGCCGCCAACCCGGAGGAGACCGCGCAGATCCTGGCCGACGTCGCCGGGCTGGATCCCGCCGTCGCCAGCACGGTCATCCTGGAACGCAGCAACCTGGACACGGATCCGGCCCCGGGAGAAGCCCAGCGCAAGGTGCTGGAGAAGATCGGCCCCACGCTGGTGGAAACCGGAGACGTGGCCGGGCAGGAGCAGATCGATGCGGCCCTGGACGCCCTGCTGGAGGACAGCTACGTCCGCAACGCCGATCCCGACTCGCTGGGAGCCTCCTCATGAGCACCGCCCTTCCTCCTGCAGCACGAACCGGCGCAACCGCCGCTGGAACCAAGACTGTAACCAGGACTGCGCCCAAGACTCCGGCACGGGGATCCCTGCTGGACAACCCGGCCGCCCGGCTGGGCCTGGGGCTGGTGGTCCCGGCCCTGGTCCTGGCCGCCTGGCAGCTCACCACCGCCGCCGGGGTGTTCAGCCCCGTGCAGCTGCCCTCCCCGGCCGCGGTGTACAGCGCTGCCGCTGATCTGGTGGAGCGCGGCCAGCTGGGCACCCATATCGCCATTTCCACCCAGCGGGTGCTGACCGGGTTTGCGCTCGGGGCCGTGCTCGGCCTTCTCCTTGGCGCGCTGCTGGGGCTGTCCCGGGTGGCCGACGTCCTGCTGGGCCCGGCCATCGGTGCCCTGCGTGCCGTACCCTCCCTGGCCTGGGTGCCGCTGCTGATCCTGTGGATGAAGATCGGCGAGGATTCGAAGGTCACGCTGATCACCATCGGCGCGTTCTTCCCCGTCTTCACCACCGTTGCCCTGGCCCTGCGGCATGTGGACCGCAACCTGGTGGAAGCCGCCCGGGCCTTCGGGCTGCGCGGGGTGAAGCTGCTGACCACCGTCCAGCTGCCCGCGGTGGTCCCGGCAGTGTTCTCCGGCCTGCGGCTGGCCCTGGCCCAGGCCTGGCTGTTCCTGGTGGCGGCGGAACTGATTGCCTCCTCCATGGGGCTGGGGTTCCTGCTGACGGATTCACAGAACAACGGCCGGACGGACCGGATGTTCCTGGCCATCATCCTGCTGGCCGTGATCGGCAAGACCACTGACGCGGTCCTGGGCATCGCCGAGAAACAAGCGGTGAAGAAATGGGCGTAGTCACGTCAATCGGAACCGGCCCCCGGCCCGCGGCACAACCCGGACAGCCCGAAGAGCCCGCACAGCCCGGGCAGCAGGCAGAGCCCGCCACGGAAGCCGAACGCATCGCTTTCTGGGAGGCAGCCGCCCGCAAGCTCCAGTGGGAGCAGCCGTGGCAGCGCGCGCATACGTTCCGCAAACCGGAACGGCTCAGCGGGTCCGGGACTGCCGACTCCGAGTACACCATCCCGTCCATCGAATGGTTTGCCGGCGGCCGGCTGAATGCCGCAGTGAACTGCGTGGACCGCCATGTGGCCGCCGGCCGCGGCGACACCGCGGCCCTGCACTTCGAAGGCGAACCCGGAGACCGCCGCACCGTCACCTACGCGCAGCTGCAGCGGGAGGTCTGCCGGGCCGCCAACGCCCTGCAGTCCCTCGGGATTGAGGCCGGTGACCGGGTGGTCATCTACCTGCCGGTGCTGGTGGAAACCATCGTCATCACCCTGGCCTGCGCCCGGATCGGAGCGGTGCATTCCCTGGTCTTCGGCGGTTTCTCCGCCGAAGCGCTGAAATTCCGGGTGGAGGACACCGGCGCCAAACTGCTGGTCACCACGGACGGACAGTTCCGGCGCGGCGCGGCCGTCCCGGTCAAGGACAACGCGGATGCCGCCGTGGCCGGGACCAACAACATTGAGCACGTGCTGGTGATCCGGCGCACCGGATCGGACATCAGCTGGGTCCCCGGACGCGACGTGTGGTGGCACGAGAGCGTGGACACGGCGTCGGACATCCATCAGGCACCGTCCTTCGACGCCGAGACGCCGCTGTTCATCATGTACACCTCCGGAACCACCGGCCGGCCCAAGGGACTGGTCCACACCACCGGCGGCTACCTCACGCAGGCGGCCTGGAGCTACGAATACCTTTTTGCCCACCCGGATCCCGGGCAGCGGTCCGCGGATGTGCACTGGTGCACCGCGGACCTGGCCTGGGTCACCGCCCACACCTACGAGATCTACGGGCCGCTGGCCAACGGGGCCACCCAGGTGATCTTCGAGGGAACCCCGGATACCCCGCATCCGGGCCGGCACCTGGAAATCATCGAACGCTACCGCGTCACCAGCTACTACACCGCCCCCACTCTGGTCCGGGCGCTGATGGGCTGGTTCCCGGACGGCGTGCCGCAGGGCTATGACCTCTCCTCCATCCGGCTGCTGGGCACCGTGGGCGAGGCCGTGAACCCCGAGGCGTGGCGCTGGCTCCGTGACCAGTTCGGCCGCGGCGAGGTGCCCATGCTGGATACCTGGTGGCAGTCCGAGACCGGCGCCACCATCCTCTCCCCCCGCCCCACGGACACCACCTTCAAGCCCGGTTGCACCGCTCGGGCACTGCCCGGGGTCTCCACCCGGATCGTGGACGGCGACGGGAATCCGGTGCCCGCGAACACCCAGGGCTTTATTGTGGTGGACCGGCCGGGGCCGGGCATCGCCCGCACCGTCTGGGGCAACCCGCAGCGGTACCTGGATTCCTACTGGCGCCAGTACGCGGAGCAGGGCTGGTTCCTGGCCGGCGACGGCGCCCGGTACGACGACGACGGCGACACCTGGATCCAGGGCCGGGTGGATGACGTGCTCAACGTCTCCGGGCACCGGCTCTCCAGCATCGAAATCGAATCCGCACTGGTCTCCCACCCCTGGGTGGTGGAGGCCGGGGTCTGCCCGGTGGCCGATGCCCGGACCGGGCACGCCGTCGCCGCGTTCGTGGTGCTCACCGCTGCCGCGGACCCGGCCCGTGCCTACGAGGAACTGCGGGCCCACGTCACCCGTGAGATCGGACCGATCGCCCGGCCGGCCGCCGTCGTGGTGGTCCCGGACGTGCCCAAAACCCGGTCAGGGAAGATCCTGCGCCGCCTGCTCACCCAGCTGTTCGAAGGAACTCCGCTCGGGGATACCAGCAGCCTGCAGAATGAGCCCTGCATCGCCCGGATTGCGGCGGTCTGTGCCGCCCACCGGGCAGGCAGGGAGGCTAATGCTTGCGCGTGAGGGTCACCCGGTCCAGCACCACGGACCCGCCCATGTTCTGTTGGACCTGGACAAACTCCGTGTGCGAGACCTCCAGGATGAACCGGTTTGTCCTGAACGGCAGCAGCTCCTCATGCCGGCCGTCCATGATCTCCAGGAACATCATCTCGGCCTGCTGCCGCGGCATGGGTTCCGTGAAGGACACCCGGTGCGCGGCCGAAGCCTCTTTGTAGCCCGTCTCCACCACAATCACGTACTCGTCCACGCCGGCCTCCCTGAACGCCGTCTCTTCCCACAACCCCGCTACCGCCACCCAAACCCATCTCCGGCCCAAACCACAACGGCGCAAGGCCCGATTCCCCCGGCACCACCCCAGGAAGGAGCACTCAGCCCATGAGTGACCACCAGTTCGGTTTCCGTACCCGCGCCCTGCACGCGGGCGGTACCCCCGATGCGCTGCACGGAGCCCGCGCCGTGCCCATCTACCAGTCCACGTCCTTCGTCTTCAAGGACACGGACGACGCCGCGAACCTGTTCTCACTGCAGAAGTACGGCAATATCTACTCGCGGATCGGCAACCCCACGGTTGCAGCGTTCGAGGAGCGCATCGCCTCCCTGGAGGGCGGGATCGGCGCGGTGGCGACGGCGTCGGGCATGTCCGCCGAGTTCGTCACCTTCGCGGCACTGTGCTCGGCCGGGGACCACATTGTGGCCTCCGCCCAGCTCTACGGCGGCACCGTCACCCAGCTGGATGTCACGCTGCGCCGTTTCGGCATTGAAACCACCTTTGTCCCCGGCACCGATCCGGCGGACTATGCCGCCGCCGTGCAGGAGAACACCAAGGCCGTCTACGCGGAGGTGGTCGCCAACCCCAGCGGGGAGGTGACGGACATTGAAGGCCTGGCGAAGGTGGCGCACGACGCCGGGGTGCCGCTCATTCTCGACGCCACCCTGAGCACGCCCTACCTGGTGCAGCCCTTCAAGCACGGGGCGGACATCATCATCCACTCCGCTACCAAGTTCCTGGGCGGTCACGGCACCACCCTGGGCGGCGTCGTCGTCGAAAGCGGCAAATTCAACTGGGGCAACGGGAAGTTCCCGGCCATGACCGAACCGGTGCCCAGCTACGGCAACATCTCCTGGTGGGGGAACTTCGGCGAATACGGTTTCCTGACCAAGCTGCGCTCGGAGCAGCTGCGGGACATCGGCCCTTCACTGAGCGCGACGTCGGCGTTTGCCCTGCTGCAGGGGGTGGAAACCCTGGCCCAGCGGATGGACGAGCATCTGGCCAACGCGCAGGCAGTGGCCCAGTGGCTCGAGGCGGATCCGCGGGTGTCCTGGGTCAGCTACGCCGGCCTGCCCTCGCATCCGCACTACGAACGCGCCCGTAAATACCTGCCCAAGGGCCCGGGGTCGGTATTCAGCTTCGGTGTGGCCGGCGGCCGGGCGGCTGGACAGAAGTTCATCGAATCCCTGCAGCTGGCATCGCATCTGGCCAACGTGGGTGATTCCCGCACCCTGGTCATCCACCCCGGGTCCACCACCCATCAGCAGCTCTCCCCCGAGCAGCTTGCCGGAGCAGGCGTCCCCGAAGACCTGATCCGGATTTCCGTAGGGCTGGAGGATCTGGCGGACATCCTCTGGGACCTGGACCAGGCCCTGTCCGCCGCCACCGCGCCGGCGCTTCCGGCCGCAGAACCGACCCTCGAGGAGAGCACCCATGTCCGCTGACAGCCCGTCCGCCGATACTCCGGCCCGCACCTGGACGGGGCCGACGGCGCCGGAACGGCTCGCGCTGCTGCGTTCGGCTCAGTCCATCGCCATAGTGGGTGCCTCGGACAAGCCCTCCCGCGCCTCCTACTTCGTGGCCACCTACCTGCTGTCCTCCGCGCGGTACCGCGTTTATTTCGTCAACCCAACGGCGAAACAGATTCTGGGCCGCCCGGTTTACGCCTCGCTGGCGGATCTGCCGGAGGCACCGGACATTGTGGACGTTTTCCGCCGTACCGAGGACCTTCCCGGCGTGCTGGACGAAGCCGTGGCCGCCGGGGCGAAAACCCTGTGGCTGCAGCTGGGCTCCTGGCATGAAGAGGTGGCCCGGAAGGCCGAGGCCGCGGGCCTGAACGTGGTGATGGACCGCTGCGTGAAGATTGAACATGCCCGGTTCCACGGCGGACTGAACCTGGCCGGGTTTAATACCGGCGTCATTTCATCCAAACGCCAGCTGACGTCCTAGCGGTTGTTACCTCCGGGGCCGCCCTGGCCGGGGTGGGACGGGCCGGATCGGCCGTGATCCTGCATGTGGCTTTTCTCCGGAACGACGGCCCGGTTTTTGGTGTTGGTGACACCCGGACCCATGATGTCCCGCAGGCCGCCGTCGGCACGCCGGTTGTGTCCCGGAACATGGCCGGTCTGCGGGCCGGGGACTACTCCCTTGCCGGTTCCGGAGCCTGTGCCGGTTCCAGGGACTGTCCCGGTTCCGGGCCGGCCGGGGGCCGGGACCGGAGCGGGGACGGGTTTCGGCACGGCGGCCGGGGCCGGGGCCGGAACAGGCTCGGCCACCCCGCCCTCCGGTGCTTCCTGTTCTGCGGCCGGCGCGTCCGCCGAAACCGGCGGCGCTGACGGTTCCGCCGGCTCGGACGGTTCCAGAAGCGCTGCGGCCGGCTCCGGGACTTCTTCGGCGGCTTCGGTTTCGGATTCCGGCGGTGCCTTCTCCACGGTGGGGACGTCCTCCGGAGTGAAGGTCACGGAGGGACGCGGATCGGCCCGGATCAGGAAATCGGGATTCGCAGCCACACCGGTGGCACCGGCGGCCATGGCTCCCAGCAGGGCCGCACTGAGGATGATTCCCCGGCCGCGCTTGGATTTACGGACCAGGGGCACCGGAGTGCCGGCGAGCAGTCCGCCCAGCTTGCCGGCAGGCTCGGGTGCTGCGGTGTGTGCCTCGCTGCGCAGGGCCAGGAGGGCAGCAACCAGCTCGGGGGATTCCTCGACCCCGGCTTCGGCGAGGAGGCCGCGGACATAGAGTTCATCCTGCGCGTTAGCTTGCCCGCTCATCCGCTGCCACCTCCTTCCGTTCCAGTTGCTCTTTCAATGTCCCCAGGGCCCGGCGCTGAAGCTGCTTGACCGCTCCCGGTGTCCGTCCCATGATCTTCGCCGATTCGTCGATGGAAAGATCAGCCACCACGCGCAGCAGGAGGACTTCCTGCTGCTGCGGCGAGAGTCCCTCCAGCAGATGGGCAACACCGGCCGGACCGCCCAGGACGCTGTCCTCGGCGGATTCCGATGCCCGTGTATCCTCGACCGGATCAAAAACGGCCAGTCCCGGTTCACGTTCGCGCCGCCGGACGTCATCCACCATCCGCGCATGCGCCACGGAGAAAGCGAAGGTACGGGCGCCGCGGAGGCCGCCGTCGAGAGTGTCCAGCTTGGAAAACAGGGTCAGGAAGACTTCCTGGGCCAGCGCTTCCGGGTCATCGCAGCCCTTGGACCGCAGGTAGCCGAGGATGCCCGGTGCGAAGTCGTCGTAGATTTCCCGCAGGGCCGCCGGTTTCCGGGCGCGCGCATCACGAAGCGTTTGCTCAGTGAGGGGGGCGGCCACGGCGGATCACTCTCGTAGGGTGCGGGGTGGTCCAAATGCTACCGTGCCCGAGCCTGTCAGCGCATGCGCAACGGCCGCACCGATGCTCGTTGGGGGGATAAGCCTCGGCGCGGCCGTTACAAACAGGTAATCGCGGGCGGGTACGAAAAGGTTACGCGCCGGCGGAAAAAACTTTTCCCCGGTGTCCGGCAGGGCCTAGTGGGCCTCCACAATCCGGGAGTTTTCGGCGAAACGGCGGTTCTTCAACACCGGCAGGAACTGGCGGACATCCTCAATCCGGCGGCGGGTAACCTCGGCTGTCACCACTGCTTCCCGTTCGTCCCCCAGGCTGGCCTGCGGCACTCCCATGGGATCCAGGATGGCGGAGTGGCCCACCGTATGCCGGCTCGATGTTCCCGCCGCCGCAACCCAGAGCGTGTTTTCAATGGCGCGGGCCTTCAGCAGGGTCTCCCAATGCTCCACCTTGTGTTCGCCCTTGAACCACGCCGCCGGGACGGCCAGCAGATCGGCGTCCAGGTCCGCGAGCGCGCGGGCGAGTTCCGGAAAGCGCAGGTCATAGCAGGTCATCACGCCCACCCGCAGGTCCCCCACCTGCATGACCTTGACGCCGCCGTCGCCGGGCTTGATCCGGTCCGATTCGGCGTAGCTGAACGCGTCATACAGGTGCAGTTTGCGGTACGTCCCGGTGATCCGGCCGGTGGCATCGATCAGGACCAGGGTGTTGTAGGGCCGTTCCTCGTCGCTCGACTCGTAGCCGCCGGCAATCACCGCGATGCCCATTTCCGCCGCCAGCAGGGAAAGCTGCTGGACAAACGTGGTCCAGGAACCGGCGACGGCGGCGGCCAGCGAACCCTCCACCTTGCCGATGCTGAACATTGATTCCTCGGGAAAAATGATCAGGTCCGAGCCCTCCGCCCGGGCTTTCCCCGCGAGGGCTCGCATGGTGTCCAGATTCTCCCGGACTTCCCCCGCAGGGCTGAACTGGCCGACGCTGACTTTCACCCGAAACCACCTTTGCTAAGCACGTTTGTGTCCCAGACTAGCTGAGGTCACTGCCGGCGGACCGGGGCAGTTCAATGATGACGGGCGAACGCCGCAGGCCGTGCACGGTTCCCCGCCGGCGCTCCCCTACACTTGGGGCGCATGGATGAAATCACTGCTCCCGTTGACCTCGGCTCCCCGGCCGGAGCCCTGAATCCCGCCGCGGTGGGCTTCGCCCGCAGTGCGCTGCACCGCCCGGTGGTTCCTTCCGGCGCCGGCGGCGGCTGGCGGACCAAGCGGTGGGAATACTGGGGCATTGTGACGCCGGAGCTGGTGCTGGGACTGACCATCGCGCACCTGGATTACGCCTCCACCCTGCAGCTCTATGTGCTGGAGCGCGGCACCGGGAAGGAAACCAGCGCCGAACCGTTGAAGCTGCTGCCCTCCTACGCGGATGTCTCCGTGCCGGACACGCTTCCGCCGCTGACCGCGTTCGGATCCTTCGGCGGAGCCACGCTGCGCTTCCATGACGCCGACGGCGGCACGCACCTGCACGCCTCCTCCGCCCGGATCTCCGCGGATCTGTTCGCCGTTGCCGACGGCGACGTCCTTGGGGTGGTGGTCCCGTGGTCCGAGCGGCGCTACCAGTACACCCTCAAGGACGTGGCACGCCGCGTCTCGGGCAGCGTCAGCGTGGACGGCCGGGAATACAACGTCGGCGGCGAGGATTCCTTTGCCGTGCTGGACCGCGGCCGCGGACGCTGGCCGTACTCGCGCCGCTGGAACTGGGGCGTAGGCTCGGGCACCGTGGACGGCACCCGGCTGGGACTGCAGTTCGGCGGCAAGTGGACCGCCGGCACCCCGGCGACGGAAAACGCCCTGATTGTGGACGGCCGGCTGCACCATTACGACGGCGAACTGGACTTCGAGTACGACCTCGCCGATCCGGCGTCGACCTGGCGGGTGCGCGGCCCCTGGATCGATGCGGTGCTGACCCCCTTCCACCGGCGCACCTCGGCAACCAACGCCGTCGTGATCAAGGCGCAGGTCTGGCAGGCCTTCGGCACCTGGGCGGGCACCGCCCGGACCCCGGACGGCACCGAATATTCACTGGACGGGCTGACCGGCTGGATCGAGGAAGCCCGGAACCGCTGGTAGGCCCGCCGGCCTAGGGAATGCTTCCCGCCGCCAGCAGCCAGGCGCCTGCCGCCAGCATCAGCGCCGGAAGAAGCACCACCGCCGCCCCCAGCAGCAGGACACGGGGCGGCGGTTTTCCAAGCCTGCCCGGCCGGTCCTGGGTATCGCCGGGCTGCCCGTCAGGCGGAGTCGGATGGTTCAGGTGCCGGCGGTTCAGGTGGCGGCGCAGCGAGAGTCTGACGACGCTGAAATGCACCGCTTCGGCCAGGACGAAGGCTCCGGCGAAGGCACTCGCGGCGCCAGCAAACACGGTGTAGGTCTGCTGCAGCAGGGCCAGCAGGCCCAGTAGGATTCCCAGCACGCCGACCCAGAGGGCGCGGGCCGAACGGTCACCGGCGTACCGGTCCCGGGCGGCCGCGTATTCCGGCGCCGTCTCCTCGGTGAAACCCTCCAACGCCCGGTAGGCGGCCCGGTGCAGCAGATACCGGGCGGCCAGCACAAGCACCGTTCCACCCATTAGCAGCACCAGGGACCATCGCAGCCCCTCGCCGGAGCCGGCGAGACCGGCAGCAAAACCGGTGGCCAGCACCCATGCCTCCGCAGCGATCAGGGCTGCCGCACCCTTCCGCGCGTCGGGCGATTCGCGCAGCAGGTCCCGGAGGAACCCGGCGGGAACGGCCCGGGACAGGCGCCGAAGGAGGAACCCTGCCCGGAAGATCACCGCCGCTGCCAGCCAAAGTGCCAGGGCTGCGGCTCCGCCTGCCGGAACCTGGGTGATCAGCGGCGCCAGGAAACAAAAGAGGACACCCTGCAGCCAGGGCAGCAGGGCCAGATGCCGCATCCGGGCCAGGACTTCCTGCTTCAGCTGGTCCAGGGGTCCGCGGTCCGTCGGGGACGCCGCCAGCATTCCGCTCAGCAGCGCCGCCTGGTCCCCCACCACCTCTTCACCGTGGGACACCCGTCCGCTGAGCAGCAGCAGCTGCCGGTTCTGCGGGTCCGCGGCCAGCCCGTCCGCGAGCGCCCGGCGCGCCTGATCATGCTGGCCCATGCTGATCCGGATGTCGGCGAGGAGGGCGAAATTGTCCCCGGAGGGCTGCAGTCGGAGGGCTTCCTGGACCCCCTCCAGCGCTTCCCGGTAGCGGCCCTGCTCGTGGTGCACCAGCGCCAGCCAGGCGTGTGTGCCGGCCTGTTGGTCATCCAGGTCCCGGGCCTGCACGGCGGCCGTCTCGGCGTCGGTAAACCTGCCCTGCAGCGCCAGTCCGCGGGAGAGGTTGATCAGTGCCGAGGTGCTGCGCGGCTCCAGTGCCAGTGCCTCCCGGGCTGCGGACTCACCCTCCGTCCCCTCCCCCAGGTTGTTCAGCGTCTGGCTCAGCAGGGTCCAGACGTACGGCTCCGCACGGTGGGCATCCAGATGTGTCCGAAGCAGTTCCAGCGCGTCCCGGTGGCGCGCCGCGGCGGTCAGGACCTGCCACCGCACGCCCAGCTGGTCCAGGTCGGCACCGGTGCTCACAGCATCTGCCTCGCCCGCAGGTACTCGGCGAGGTCGTTGTACCGCCCGTGCCGGTTGCTGAACTTCACCACGTTGACCGCTGATTCAAGCCACGGGAGGGTGGAGGGCCGCACCTCCGCAAAGGCCAGGTTGATGTGCTCCATGGTGACGGGCTGGATCTCCCGTGCCTCGATGGAGCGCATCATCGCTTTCTCCGCTGCGGTGGTGCAGAGATGGGCGAGGTCGGCTCCGGAGAACCCGTCAGTGCGGCCCACTATTTCCTCCAGGTTGATCCCGGCAAGCGGCCGGTCCTTGAGGTTGTGGTTCAGGATGGCCCGGCGCGCCGCCGGGTCCGGCGGAATCACCAGCACTGCGCGGTCCAGCCGGCCGGGCCGCATCAGCGCTTCATCCAGATCCCACGGATGGTTGGTGGCCGCCAGCACGTACAGCCCGTCATTGTCCCCGGACATGGAGTCCAGTTCCAGCAGCAGCTGGTTGACCATCTGGCGCAGCCAGACCGAGCTTCCCACCATGGAACTGCGCTTGAGCCCGATGGCATCCACCTCGTCGATGAACAGGACGGTCGGCTGGTGTGCGCGTGCGGAATCGAAGATGGCTTTGAGGTTTTTCTCGGTCTGGCCGATCAGCGGGTCAACTACGTCGGTGATGGACACGGACATAAACGCCGCGCCCAGTTCCCCGGCAACGGCGCGGGCCAGGAACGTCTTGCCGCATCCGGGCGGCCCGTACAGCAGCAGTCCTCCGCGCAGGGATTTTCGAAAGGTCTTGGCCACGTCGGCGTGCCGCATGGGCACCAGGAAGGATTCGTTGAGCCGCTGCTTGACCGGTTCCAGGCCGCCGACGTCGGCGAGTGTCAGGGCGGGCACCTCGGGTTCGGTAATGGCGACCGGTTGGCCGTCGTCCCCGAGCCTGATCCGGCCCGGTTCCACGAAGGGCGGCGGGAGGGTGGAATCGATGTCCGATTCCGCCTGCTCCCAGTCGAAGTCGGAGTTGTCATCCCGGCCGGTCCGGTCGGACGGCGTGTCCTGAGCGGTCTCTGCCAGCTCAGGAACGGCCGACTCAGGAACCGCCGGCTCAGGATCGGCCGCGGCGCCGGAGCTGGGAGTGTCGCGGGCCGTCTCGGGCGGGGAGGCAACGGGTGCCGGTGCGGAAGCAGCGGGATTGAGCGCGGCCGCCGCCCGGCTGAGCAGTCCGAGGGCAGCAGCGCTTCCGGGGTCAACGGCCAGGACGGCGTTGATCTGTCCCAGCGCGTCCACGGCTCGGTTACCGTCCAGCAGCAGCTGGGCCAGATGCAGGCGCAGCGCGGTGTCTTCCGGGCTGGCCGTGACGGCGCGCTGCAGGCTGGCGATGAGTTCTTCGCTGATTCCGTCCATGGTCCAAGACTCTAGCCCAGCGGCTTCCTTCGCCCGGATCGGTCAATTCCCGGGTCGGAACTACGCTGGAGGGATGAAACCCCTTCGCGTGCTCGTGTCCGGAATTCTCCTGCTGCTACTCAGTGCCTGCGGAAGCAATAACAGTGCGGACGGCGTACTGGAAAGCTACGGGCTGGCGGAGGCAGACGCCCGCCAGGTGGTCGAGCAGCTGGACCGCACCAATGAGGACCGGGCCCGGGGACTGACCGCCTCGGTCACCTAGTGACCCTGAGCGATGACAGCGGCGAAGCGGCGCTGCCGGTGGAGGAGTTCTATCTGGCGGTCGCGCCGTTTTCCACCACCACGCATGACTGCTTCAACCACAGCCTTTCGGGGTGCCAGGGTGAGCTGGTGAACACGCCCCTGCAGGTGCGCATCACGGCTGAGGACGGCACGGTGCTGGCCGATGAAGCCGTCACCACCTATGACAACGGTTTTGTCGGGTTCTGGCTGCCGAAGGATATCAACGGCACCCTCGAGGTCAGCTCCGAGCTGGGCGCTGCCAGCCAGCAGTTCAGCACGTTTGCGGACAGTCCCACGTGCCTGACCACCCTGCACCTGGTCTGAGCCGGCCGCCTGAACCTGCCGCCGGTCCCGGCACGCCGCTGCGATCGTTGACGCTGCGATCGCGTCACTGTTAGCTTCGGGCCACGCCGTTCCACCTGCCTAGGAGCCCTGCATGCCCAGTGTCATCTCGTCCGTGTCCTTCGACGCCCTCGATCCGCAGCAGCTTGCCGCGTTTTGGACCGCCGCCCTGAACTACCGGGTGGCCGGGACCGAAGAAGGCGTGGTGTCCCTTGTTCCGGCCGGTGCCGGCACCGGCCCGGACATCGACATCATCCCGGTGCCCGAGGGAAAGACGGCCAAGAACCGGCTGCATCTGGACCTGCGGGCGTCCGAGGGCAGCACGCAGGCCCAGGAAGTGGAACGCTTGCTCGGGCTGGGTGCCGTCCGGGCCGACGTCGGGCAGGGGGCGGATGTTTCCTGGGTGGTGCTGGCGGACCCGGAAGGCAACGAATTCTGCGTGCTCGGCCGTTCCGCGGAGGATGCCGCACTGAATTAGCCGCCCACCCGTTAACGGCGAAAGCCCCGCAGCCACAAGGCTGCGGGGCTTTCGAACGGACGGAACGGACCTACTCGCTGATCAGGTCCCGCACCACGATGGTCTGGTCGCGGTCCGGGCCCACGCCGATGGCGGAGAACCGGGTGCCGGACATCTTTTCCAGCGCCAGCACGTAGTTGCGGGCATTCTCCGGCAGGTCTTCCAGGGTCTTCGCGCCGGTGATGTCCTCGGTCCAGCCGTCGAAGTACTCGAAAATCGGCTTGGCGTGGTGGAAGTCGGTCTGCGTCATCGGCATTTCGTCGAAGCGGACGCCGTCGACGTCGTACGCCACGCACACCGGGATCTTCTCGATGCCGGTGAGCACGTCCAGCTTGGTGACGAAGTAGTCCGTGAAGCCGTTGACACGGGACGCGTGGCGGGCCAGGACGGCGTCGTACCAGCCGCAGCGGCGCGGGCGGCCGGTGTTCACGCCGAACTCACCGCCGGTCTTCTGCAGGTACAGGCCCATGTCGTCGAACAGTTCGGTGGGGAACGGCCCGGCCCCTACACGGGTGGTGTACGCCTTGATGATGCCCACCGACCGGGTGATCCGGGTGGGGCCGATGCCCGAGCCCACGGACGCGCCGCCGGCGGTCGGGTTGGAGGAGGTCACAAACGGGTAGGTGCCGTGGTCCACGTCCAGGAAGGTGGCCTGGCCGCCCTCCATCAGGATGACCTTGCCCTCGTCCAGGGCGGTGTTCAGCTCATACGTGGAGTCGATGACCATCGGACGCAGCCGGTCCGCGTAGGAGAGGAAGTACTGCACCATCTCCTCGGCGTCGACGTCGCGGCGGTTGTAGACCTTCAGCAGCAGCTGGTTCTTCTGCTTCAGGGAGCCTTCGACCTTCTGGCGCAGGATGGACTCGTCGAAGATGTCCTGCACGCGGATGCCCAGGCGGGCCACCTTGTCCATGTAGGCCGGGCCGATGCCGCGGCCGGTGGTGCCGATGGCACGCTTGCCCAGGAAGCGTTCGGTGACCTTGTCCATCACCTGGTGGAACGGTGCCACCAGGTGGGCGTTGGCGGAAATGCGCAGCTTGGAGGTGTCCGCTCCGCGGGATTCCAGGCCGTCGATCTCGGTGAAGAGAGCCTCGAGGTTCACCACGCAGCCGTTGCCGATCACGGGAATGGCGTTGGGGCTGAGGATGCCTGCAGGCAGCAGCTTAAGTTCGTATTTTTCACCGCCGACGACGACGGTGTGGCCGGCATTGTTGCCGCCGTTGGGCTTGACGACGTAGTCGACGCGGCCGCCGAGCAGGTCGGTGGCCTTACCTTTACCTTCGTCGCCCCACTGGGCGCCGACGATGACTATAGCTGGCATGGGATCCTCCCCCATTAGTTACGGCGGGAACCTGCTTGGTGCAGGTCCGCTGCCGTGCATGAGAACGCCCCTGAACTTGCCGGTCCTGCCGTAACGGCCTACCTCAGCGCAAGTTGCGGGGCTCTTACCTGCCAAGTTTAGCCGATCATGCTTTCGGTCACCCTAAAATACGCGGCCCCGCAGGTACCGTGGGCGTCATGGACCGATTCCGCGGCTATATCGCCGGGCTGGGCACCTCCTCCGGCACGCGGTTTGTGGTGGGACACTGGCAGGACTCTCCGCTGGGCACGTTTACCGATGTGATGGTGGAGGACGACGCCGGCCTCCGCACCCTGCTGGCGCCCTCCGACACCGTGGCGGACTACGTGAACGGGACCTACCGCTTTGACCGCACCGTGGTGGCGCCGGTGGAGGCACGGCTCTCCGCGAGCGCGCTCCGGGTGGCCGCCGGACCGCTGCGGCTGAACGTGCGGCTGGGTCCGGTGACCGTTCTGGGCCGGTTGCTGGAGCACGTGCCGGTGCCGCTCGCCGTCGCCCCCTGGTGGCTCCGGGCCATCAATCCGGTGGCGGCCCTGCTGGTGCCCGGCGTGCAGACGGCAGGGTCCGCCGGCGGGGGACGGCGCGAGTTCTACGGTGTCCGGTCCATCCGTTCCCTCACCGGTGTGGAC
This sequence comes from Arthrobacter sp. MDT1-49-2, assembly GCF_059090185.1. Classification (NCBI taxonomy): domain Bacteria; kingdom Bacillati; phylum Actinomycetota; class Actinomycetes; order Micrococcales; family Micrococcaceae; genus Arthrobacter; species Arthrobacter sp. MDT1-49-2. Next base: position 62,321 of record NZ_JBNHFK010000012.1, on the reverse strand, counting down.
GCCACGTGGGACGGGGTGGACCTTGGCCCGCTGCGGCCGGTCGATCCTCCGGTGAAGTTTGGTTTCAGCTCTGTGCCGGCCACTCCGCAGATCGTCGCCGTGACCACCACCATCCTTCCCTGAGGCCGGGCCTGCGGCCTAACCGCTGAGGTCTTTGAAATAGCGCAACAGGCCACTGCTGGAAGCCGAGGTTCATAGCGCAGTTAATTTCATAGTGCAGTTAATGCTGCCAGCCAGTACCCCAGGCTGCGTTATCTGCACTATGAACCATCAAAACGGGCATCTCGAGGCCGCTCTCCTGCGCGTGGTCCGGCCCGGACCGCCTCACAAGGCAGGCCCCCGAGGCCCGGAATGCTCAGAGAGGCCGGACCGGCTGGCGCAGCACGGAGCGCAGCTTCTCCGGGGCGGTGCGCCGCGGGTCGTTGAGGTACACCTCGTGGTGGTCGCCGTTGAAGGTCAGCATCCGTTCGGGCATCCAGGTGTGGTGCAGCCGCGCGAGGACCGGCGCCTCGTCGTCGTAAGGACCGACAAAGAGGATCTGCGCCGACAATCCTTCACGCAGCGGCAGCAGCCGCACCCGGGCCGCTTCCGGCAGCTCCTTTTTCGCCGCCACCTCGGCCCCGGCCTGCTCGACCATCTCCGCGGTGATCCATTCCGGCAGCGGAATCAGCATGGTCCAGTCCCAGGAGTCCTTGTCACCGCTGACGAACACCTCCGGGTCCTCCGCCCGCCACAGCCCTTCCAGCGGACCCACGGTGAAATCCTGCTCCAGTTCCTTTTTTGACCGGAACTTCAGCGTGTAGGCCACCGGGTACAGGCACTCCAGTGCACGGGCGTACTCCGGGGACGTGTTCGGGTCCCCGTGTCCGTCCACTGCCAGATACTGCAAAGGTGGAACCTCTACCAGGGTGAAGTCCCTGCGGCCGGGTGCGTAAAGCTCCGGATAGGACTTCCGGAACTCGAACTTGTCCATAACGGCCCTCCAACTCAGCGGGACTTCAGGGTAGGCGTTCCGTGCCGGCTTGGGCAGACCGGGCCTGCCGCGCGGCAGGCTCCGGCACTGTCTTCGGGCAGGGGACGCTAGGGTGTGCCCATGCGTCCAACCGAAAAACCTGTCCGGTACCGGGAGCGGCATGCCTGATCTGATTCTGCTGAACGGGCCGCCGGGGATCGGCAAATCCACTCTCGCCCGGAGGTACGCCAACGACCATCCCGGGTGCCTCAACCTGGACATCGACCAGGTGCGCTGCCTGATCGGAGGATGGGAAGAGGATTTCCAGGCTGCCGGAGAGATAGTCCGTCCGATTGCGGTGAGCATGGCGGCTGCTCACCTGACCGCCGGCCGGGACGTCATCATGCCGCAGTTTTTCGACGCCGACGCCGAGATTGCCGTCTTCCGGAAGGCCGCCGAAACGGCCGGGGCCGGGTTTCGCGAAATTGTCCTGACGGACACGAAGGCCGGCTCCCTCGAGCGGTTCGCAGTTCGTGAGCCGAATGAACATACCCCGTGGCACGCGCAGATCAACGCCCTGGTGGAGCATCAAGGCGGACCGGAGCAGCTGGGATCCATGTACGAGAATCTGGCCGCCGGGCTGCGGACGCGGCCGGACGCAGTCCTGATCCACAGCACTTATGCGGCGGTGGATGAGGCGTACGCGGACCTGTTGCGGGCCCTCGACTCCCTGCGTGCGCCGCAGCTGTCCTGACAGGCCAATGCTAGAGCTCAAAAACAGCAAGACCGGCGGCCCCCGAAACGGGGACCGCCAGTCTTTTAGAGACTGCGGTTAGGCCAGCTCGCCCTCGATGGCGGCCTTGGCCTGCGGATCGGAATCATCCAGGAACTTCCGGATTCGGTCCACTTCCTCAGCTTCGCCGATGGCTGCCGCCGCACGGCCCAGCGCGTACAGCGAGCGCAGGAAGCCGCGGTTGGGGACATGCGACCACGGGATGGGTCCGACGCCGCGCCAGCCGGCACGGCGCAGGGAGTCCAGGCCGCGGTGGTAGCCCACCCGGGCGTAGGCGTAGGACTCGATGTTCTGCCCTTCCTCGAACGCCTCGTCGGCCAGCGCGGCCCACACCTGCGAGGAGGTGGGGAACCGTGCAGCCAGGTCCACCGGTTCGTCGCCTGCCTCCAGCCGGGCGACGACGTCGGTTTCCTCGGGCAGGTAGGTGGCGTCCGGGCCGAGCAGGTTCTTGCGGAATTCGTCTGACATTAGAGCGCCTTGCCTGCCGATCCGAGGTTCTGTGCGGCTTCGACCACGCGGGCGGCCATGCCCTTTTCGGCGGAGGCACCCCAGACGCGCGGATCGTACTGCTTCTTGTTGCCCACTTCGCCGTCGACCTTCAGCACGCCGTCGTAGTTGCGCAGCATGTGGTCGGCCACCGGGCGGGTGTAGGCGTACTGGGTGTCCGTGTCGATGTTCATCTTGATGACGCCGTAGGAGACGGCGTCGGCGATCTCCTGCGCGGAGGAACCGGAACCGCCGTGGAAGACCAGGTCAAACGGGCGTTCCTTGCCGATGGATTCGCCCACCGCGTCCTGGATTTCCTTCAGGATTTCCGGGCGCAGCTTCACTCCGCCGGGCTTGTACACGCCGTGCACGTTGCCGAAGGTCAGGGCCGTGATGTAGCGGCCCTTGCTGCCGTCACCGAGCGCTTCGATGGTCGCCATGCCGTCCGCAACGGTGGTGTAGAGCTTGTCGTTGATGGCGTTCTCCACGCCGTCTTCCTCGCCGCCCACGGTGCCGATCTCCACCTCAAGGATGATCTTGGCGGCCGCGGTGCGAGCCAGCAGGTCCTGGGCAATGCGCAGGTTGTCCTCAAGGGTTTCGGCGGAACCGTCCCACATGTGCGAGTTGAAGATGGGGTCCTCGCCGCGCTTCACGGCGGCTTCCGAGGCGGCCAGCAGCGGCAGGACGAAGTCATCCAGCTTGTCCTTGGGGCAGTGGTCGGTGTGCAGCGCGATGTTCACGTTGTAGCTCTTGGCTACTTCCTTAGCGTAGGCCGCGAAGGCGAGGGAGCCGGTGACCATGTTCTTTACCGTGGAGCCGGACCAGTAGGCCGCGCCGCCGGTGGATACCTGGACAATGCCGTCCGATCCGGCTTCGGCGAAACCGGCCAGTGCCGCGTTGAGCGTCTGCGAGGAGGTGACGTTGACGGCCGGGTAGGCGAAGCCCCCTGCCTTGGCGCGGTCAATCATCTCGGCATAGATCTCCGGGGTTGCAATAGGCATGCTGACTCCAAGGTCGATTGTGGCAGGGCCTGGCGCCCTCGTTGGCTTCCTACATCCTAGCCATAAGTATCCTGCCGGCAGCAGGTGATGTCACCGGATAACACGGTGCCGCACCCGGAACCGGTACCGGGTCGCGCTAGTTCACCTTCTGTCCGAAGACATGGCGGCGGATCCAGCCGTGCATGGCAATGGCTGCGGCGGACCCGGCATTGATGGAGCGGGTGGAACCGAACTGCGCGATGGACAGGGTGGCATCGGCTGCGGCGTGGACTTCCGGGCTGAGCCCCGGGCCTTCCTGGCCGAAGACCAGCACGCAGTTTTCCGGCAGTTCGTAGGTTTCCAGCGGCACGGAATCCGGGAAGTTGTCGATCCCGATGATGCTCAGGCCCTCGCTGCGGGCCCACTCCACGAAGTTCTCCACCGTCGGGTGGTGGCGCACGTGCTGGTAACGGTCGGTGACCATGGCGCCGCGGCGGTTCCACCGGCGTCGTCCGATGATGTGCACTTCCTTCGCCATGAACGCATTGGCGGTCCGGACCACGGTGCCGATATTGAAGTCATGCTGCCAGTTCTCGATGGCGACGTGGAACGGGTGCCGCTTGGTGTCCAGGTCCGCCACGATCGCGTCATGGTTCCAGTAACGGTATTCATCCACCACGTTGCGGGCGTCGCCGTTGGCCAGCAGTTCCGGGTCCCAGTGCCCGCCCTCGGGCAGCGGTCCCTCCCAGGGGCCAACGCCCACCTGGTGCAGGGGGCCGGCGGCCGGGTCTGCGGCGTCAACGGGGAGTTCTTCGGGGCTGTCTATCACCCTTCCAGCCTAAGGTGAAAGACTGGCAGGGTCCGCCGCGTCCCCTTTGACTCCGGTCCCTGGCGCGGCGGCGGGTAAGCAAGGCAACAACGAAGTATGCGAGAAATGGGAGACCGTGGGCGAAAACGAGAACATTGAGTGCTGGCTGACGGACATGGATGGCGTGCTGGTCCATGAGAACCATCCGATTCCGGGAGCCGCGGAGCTCATTGACCGGTGGGTGGCAACTTCCAAGCGGTTCCTGGTGCTGACCAACAACTCCATCTACACCCCGCGGGACCTGGCCGCGCGGCTGCGGGCCTCCGGCCTGGAGGTGCCGGAAGAGAATCTGTGGACCTCCGCCCTGGCCACCGCCGAGTTCCTCAAGGACCAGGTCAAGAACGCCGGGGCTCCCGGCCGCTGCTTTGTGGTGGGCGAAGCCGGACTGACGACGGCGCTCCATGAGGCGGGCATGATCCTCACGGACACCAACCCGGACTATGTGGTGCTCGGCGAGACCCGCACGTACTCCTTCGGCACCATCACCAAGGCCATCCGGCTGATCCTGGGCGGCGCCCGGTTTATTGCCACCAACCCGGACGTCACCGGCCCCTCGCAGGAGGGAGTGCTGCCGGCCACCGGAGCCATCGCGGCATTGATCACCGCGGCCACCAACATGGAGCCCTACATTGTGGGCAAGCCGAACCCGATGATGTTCCGTTCGGCGATGCGCAAGATCGACGCGCATTCCGAGACCACCGCCATGATCGGTGACCGGATGGACACCGACATTGTCGCCGGCATTGAAGCCGGGCTGCACACGGTGCTGGTGCTCAGCGGCATCACCCAGCGCGAGGACGTGAACCGGTACCCGTTCCGTCCCACGCAGATCATGAATTCCGTGGCGGACCTGATCAACACCGTTTAGCCGCCCGGGTCCGGAGCCGGCTGTCCGGAGCCTGCTATTCCAGCGGCTCCGGACCGTCCGTCGGCTCGGGCGGGTCAATGATCCGGAACACCTCCGCGAGCGCATCCTGATAGGCCTTCGGGCTCCACTGCGGGCTGGCGTGCGCCGGGCTCGCCCCCTCGGTGACCACGGAGTCCGACACCAGGTTCGCGCCCAGGGCCGCCGACCACGCTGCCCTGGCGGAGTAGTAGTTCACCGTCCTGTCCTCGGGGTTGCCGATGAAAGCCACCTTGGTGTCGCCGAGGGACCCGCCGAATCGCGGAGCGGTGAAATGGTAAATGTAGGACGCCTGGGACTGGATCAGGGTCGTGGAGGGCGCCAGCGGGGAAAGCTGGGCGAGCGTCTGCTCGCCGATGGTGCGCCAGGAGCGTTCGTTCTTGTGCATCACGCGCTCCCCCAGCTCGTATCCGCCGCGCAGGCCCATGGGAATCCGGTAGCCGGCGTCGTACAAAAACACCGTGCCCTCGAACATGGCCCGGTCCCGGACGTCGTTCCGCCCGGCCGGACTGGAATCCAAGATGATCAGTTCGACGGCGATCCCGCGCTCACGAAGGCCCGCGGCCACCTGCACGGCCAGCATGCCGCCGAAGCTGTGCCCGTAGAGGTAGATGCGTTCCAGCCGGTGTTTCCGGATATAGGCGTGGACGGCCGCCAGGATGTCCCCGACTTTCAGCCCGAGGTTGGAATAGCCGATGCCCGCCAGCTGCCCGCGGGTGGCCAGGGCGGGGCGGAGGGACCCAAGGATCCAGTGGGCCTCTTCCCAGCTGGTTTTGTAGCCCGGGAACAGGAACCACATGGCGCGCGGGTTGCTCCGCTCGGCGTCTTCATCCGCGACGCGGAGAATCTCCAGTTCCTCGCGGTAGCGCTGAATCCGGTGCGTGATGCCCAGATCCGCGCTGAGGAGCAGCCCGGCGAGTGAGCCGGCCAGGAACCGGCGGCGCGAGACCCGGTGCAGCTCGGCAACCTTGCGGAGGGTTTCCGCCGCGTCACGGGCGGATTCCGGTCCGGGGAGGGCCGGGCCGGACGGGGCAGTGCTAGTCGAGTCCGAGTTCATCCTTGCCAAACGCGAACAGATACGGCACTCCGGCTTCAGCCTCAATGCGTTCCTTGGCTCCGGTGTCCCGGTCCACGATCACTGCCACGGCCACCACGTTGCCGCCGGCCTTCCGCACGCCCTCCACGGCGGTCAGCGCCGAACCGCCCGTGGTGGAGGTGTCTTCCAGGACCACCACGTTGCGTCCGGCGACGTCGGGCCCTTCCACCTGGCGGCCCATGCCGTAGGACTTCTGCGCCTTGCGCACCACAAACGCATCCACGGCCCGGCCGGCCCGCACGGCGGCGTTCATTACGGCGGTGCCCACCGGATCGGCACCCATGGTCAGGCCGCCGGCGTTGGTGAACTCGATGCCCGCTTCATCAAGGAGGTTCAACATAACGTCGCCGACCAGCGGGGAGGCCTCGTGCTGAAGGGTGACGCGGCGCAAGTCAATGTAGTAGTCCGCTTCGGCGCCGGAGGACAGCACCACCTTGCCGCGGACCACCGCCAGTTCCATGATCAGGTCGAGCAGGCGGGCACGGGCCGGGGCGATCGCGGGCGATGTCATGCCTTAATCGTATCCGGCAGGCCCTGCAGCGCTCGATATAAGCCGCTTTGCGACGCCGCCGGGCAGCAGGTGCCGCACCAGAATCACGCCGTTTTCGCGGGCGCCGGAAGGGACAGGCATATAGGCTGAGGTCCATGCGTGAACTACAAAAGGAAATCATTGCCGAATTGGGAGTTCAGCCCTCCATTGACGCCGCCGGGGAGATCCGGCGCCGGGTGGACTTCCTCAAGGAATACCTGCGGGCCTCGCACACCAAGGGCTATGTCCTGGGCATCAGCGGCGGCCTGGATTCCACCCTGGCCGGGAAGCTTGCCCAGCTGGCCGTGGACGAACTGCAGGCCGAGGGAACCGAGGCCACGTTCATTGCCCTGCGCCTGCCCTACAAGGTCCAGCATGACGAGGAGGACGCCCAGGCCGCCCTGGCCTTCATCGGCCCGTCCGAGTCCCTGGTGTACAACGTGGGTCCGGCCGTGGACGGCTTTGAGGACGAATACGTGAAGATGACCGGCGAGAAGATCACCGACTTCAACAAGGGCAACATCAAGGCCCGGGTCCGCATGACCGCGCAGTATGCCGTGGCAGGCCAGCACAACCTGCTCGTTATCGGCACCGATCACGGCGCCGAATCCGTCACCGGATTCTTCACCAAGTTCGGCGACGGCGGCGCGGACGTCCTGCCCCTCTCCGGCCTGAACAAGCGGCAGAACCGCGCCCTGCTTGCCGAACTTGGCGCCCCGGAGCAGCTGGTGTCCAAGGCTCCCACGGCCGATCTGCTGGACGATAAGCCGGGCCAGACGGACGAGACCGAGCTGGGCCTGAGCTATGACACGATCGACGGTTACCTGGAGGGCGAAGACGTCCCGGCCGAGGACGCCGAGAAGATCGAGGCACGCTTCCTGATGACCCGGCACAAGCGCACCGTGCCGGTCATGCTGAGCGACACCTGGTGGAAGTAGCTTTTCCGCGCTGACCACCGGTGCGGACCCGTGCGGTCCGCACCGTGTGGGAGCTTGCGGGATTCGGTAACGTAGCAGTTGTGAAGATAGCAACTTGGAATGTGAACTCCATCCGTGCCCGCGCCGACCGCATCGAGGCGTGGCTGCAGCGGTCCGACGTCGACGTCCTGGCCATTCAGGAAACCAAGGCCAAGGACGAGAACTTCCCTTGGGAGCTGTTCGAGAAGAACGGCTACGAGGTGGCACATTTCGGGCTGAGCCAGTGGAACGGTGTGGCGATCGCGTCCCGGGTGGGACTTGACGACGTCGAACGCACCTTCCCGGACCAGCCGCACTTCGGCAAGACCGAAGAAACCACGGTTGCCGAGGCCCGTGCCATCGGCGCCACCTGCGGCGGCGTGCGGGTATGGAGCCTGTACGTTCCCAACGGCCGGGCGGTGGATGATCCCCACATGCCGTACAAGCTGCAGTGGCTCAAGACCCTCAAGAACCACGCCGCCGAATGGATCACCGCCGATCCGTCCCTGAACCTGGCCCTGATGGGTGACTGGAACATTGCTCCGCAGGATGACGACGTGTGGGACATTGACTGGTTCCGCGCCCAGAACGCCACCCACATCACCGAGCCCGAGCGCCAGGCCTTCAACGAGTTCCTCGACGCCGGCTTCACAGACGTCGTCCGCCCCTTCAACCCCGGGCCCGGCGTGTACACGTACTGGGACTACACCCAGCTGCGCTTCCCGAAGCGCCAGGGCATGCGCATCGACTTCGTGCTGGGCTCCCCGGCCCTGGCCAAGCGGGTCACCGGCGCGGTGATTGACCGGGAAGAGCGCAAGGGCAAGGGCGCCTCGGACCATGCTCCCGTGATTGTGGAACTGGACTAGCCGTGACGCGGCCTCCGCAGCGCTCCCTGTACCGGACCTTTCCGTTCGTCTCCTACCTGCGGGTCTATGAGCCGCTGGACGCGTTCGACGACGCCCGGCAGCTGGCCATTATGGAACAGCGTTCCCGGGGCCGGCACGAAACGGAGGTCCTGGAGCGTGCCGACGCCGTCCGGCGGCTGGTGCGGGTGGTTTCGGATCCGTTTCCGCACAACGCCACGGACCTGGTCCGGGTACTGCACTTCCCGGCCGAGGAAGGCATCACCCACCGGCTGTACTGCCCCAACCAGCTCGCGGTCCGCGCATCCCTGGCCGCGGAATCCCTGGGCGAGTCCATCCGCGGCCCGCTGGTGGACGTGCTCGTGCCCGAGGTGGCCCGTGAAGCCCACGCAGCACGGCTGGACCCGGATTCCTTCGCGGACTCGCTGGCAAAACTGCACACCCGCTCCGCCACCTGGGGTGTACCGTTCGGCTGGTTTGTCCTGCTGCACGAGGATGACCACACCGAAGTGGTGGAGGATGACGGGCGGGTCCAGACGGTCCGGCTGTCCGCGCCCGTGCCGCAGGCCATAGAACGGGCCCGCGCTGCGTCCGCGGCGCTGTCCGTGGCCGCGCCGGAGCTGGACCTGCTGGATGAACTGGCAGCACTGATTGAATGGCTGGAGGTCTTTGATCCGGAGGCGGTCCTGGAACTGGACTACGGTCCGGTGGCGGACCTGGTCTTCCCCGACGATTCCCCCTCCGACGTGCGGCTGGGCATCGAATCCCTGGCCGACGGTGACATGGTGGGGGCCGCAGCCGCCTACCGCCGGCTGGCGTCGCGGTGGATCCCCATCAGGCAGCTCGCCCGGGCTTCCTAGGCGGGAACCGCCCTAGCGGACCCTGTCATCGCGGCTGAACCGCAGCCGGCGGCCGGACTCCAGGCTCAGCAGGACCGGGGTCTGGTAGCCCAGGGCGGCGTCCAGTGTTTCCACCAGGGCAGTGGCATCGGCAGCGATCAGATGCGGTGCTGCCCCCTGCCGCGGAGTGATCCGGACGCGTAGCGCGCTGCGCCCCTTCATTGAATAGGTGCTCACTGCGGCTCCGGCCACATCCGGGTCCTCCTGCAGCGCGGTACGCAGTGCCTGTTCCGCCACGTTGCCGCTGAGGGCCACCGAGCCGGGGGCGCCGTCGTCGTCGTACTCCGAAACCAGCGTTGACGTGCGCCCGCCGCCCTGCGCGGCAATCCACAGCGTCATCAGCACAATGCCGAGGAAGCTGAGCAGCGCCAAACCCACCCAGACCCAGCTGCCTCCCAGCCCGGGGATGGCGGTCCTGCCCAGTACGGCTCCGATGGAGGCCATGGCATCCGGAGCGAAGGCCTGCCAGGCCCGTGCCGCCGCCGGCCACACGGAAATGAGCAGCAGGCCGGCTCCGACGCCGAGCATGATCAGCCCGAGCAGGGCCAACAGGAGCCGGTTCAGGGCACGCGGTGTCGCGTTCATTGGCCGATCACCCCCACCGGGGCAATCCGTACGCGGACGGCTGGCTGCGGGTCCAGTTTGGTGAGCAGCAATTCATCCTCCACGGCCGCGCGGACGGCTTCAGCGTCCACCGGGATGCCGGACGTCGGCCGGATCTGTACGTCCACGGCGGTCCGGCCCACCGTTACCAGCGCCTGCTGGGGGGTCACGCCCGCCTCCAGCCGCGCGCACCGGGCCAGCGATGCGGCCAGCACCTCGGCGTCCACCACGACGGCGGCACGCGGGTTCGGCAGCGCATAGCGTGCCCGGCGGCCGGGCAGTACCGCCTGCAGGAAGAACAGGAGACCGGCGAAGAGGATCAGGGCTCCGGAGAGTCCCAGGATCAGCGGATCGGTACCGCCGGGCAGCCCTGCCAGCCAGTGCCCGAAGGTCGGCGGATCAATCAGCCAGGCCGGCTGTCCGAGGGCCTGGAGCACGGATTCAAGCAGCACATAGGCAAAAAAGAGGATGCCCAGGGCGGCCGCGGCCACGGCCGCAGCCGTCCGTGCCGAGTGGGTTTCGCGCCGCAGGATTCGGCCGGTCAGTTCCCTGTCCGCCCGCTTCACTGCACCCGCCGCCCTTCGGACAGCAGCGCACCGGTAATGCGCACATCAACCCGGGACAGCATGGATCCGGTGAGTTCGGATACCCGCTGCAGCAGCACTGGCTTGGCCGCATGCGCCCGTTCCCAAACGGTGCCGCCGGCACGGTGCAGCATGTCCGGATGCTTCTGCAGGGCCTGGAGCGGCGGCAGCGCAATGGGCAGGGACACGGTCAGGGCCAGCAGGCCCCGGTCATCGGCCCATCGCACCCGGACCTGCTGGGCGGGCACGCCGAAGTACTCGGCGGCGGCTGCCTGGGCGGTGCTCGTCAGCGCCTGGGTGCTGATCCGGTTACGCCCGGATAGCACCGCGCCGGTTTCGGCTGCGGTCATAACTGCGGTGCTCACGAAGAGGAGCGGCGTCCAGTGAGCGCATCAGTGACGCTGCGGAAGTCGATTTTGCCTTCCACTGCACGTCCCAGCAGAGCACCCACCGCAATGAACAGGGCAGTCAGCAAAAAGCCCCAGAAATCGAAGATCAGCGCGGCGAAGGCCAGCACGGCCCCGGTTGCCATTCCCACCACTGTTGGTTTCATTTCCCCTGCCTCATCATCCGCTCGCCACCCGCGCTTCCTGCGAGGAACTGCTTTTGACCCTATACCGCTTTGGCCCCTGCCGCGGGTTTGGTTCCCGTCTCCACGGACTCCGACGGCAGGTGGACGTCATTGATTTCGACATTAACCTCCACCACGCGCAGTCCCACCAGGCTCTCCACCGCACCGTAGACAGCCGCGCGGACATTGTTGGCCACCGAGGTGAGGGCGGTGCCGTAGACCGCCACCAGGCTGATGTCGACGGCTACTTCGCGTTCCCCTACCTCCACGTGCACGCCCTGGGTGGCGCTGGAGCCGCCGACGGCGTCCCGCACCGCTCCCAGCGCGCGGCCGGTGGTGTTGCCGAGGGCATACACCCCGGAAACGGAACGGGCGGCTATCGCGGCGACTTTGGCTACGGCCTGTTCACTGATTGCGGTGCGGCCGCCGATCGCGGCGGCGCCCGGCAGGTCAGCCGTGGGTGCAGCTGCAGACAGAGGAGATGGTGCGGGGGCGGCGTGCGCGGGGGCAACCGGCTCGGCCGCGTGTGTGTTCCGGAGCTCATCCATGGATTCAGCGTATCCCGGCGGCCCCGGGTTGTGCAGGGCGGGTGATTTGCTGTGCGCAGTGAACTGGCGGCACTGATCCGGGTGCGGTTGCCGCGCGGAGGCCGGCGCCGGGCGGCCGACGGTTAAAAAGAAAAACCCCGTCCTGTCTCCTGCGAGACAGCTACGGGGTTTTAGCTGGTGGCTCCGACCGGCGTCGATCCGGTGACCTTTCGATTTTCAGTCGAACGCTCTACCAACTGAGCTACAGAGCCTGGCATCATCAACCGATGATCACCGAGATCTTCCAAATCGCTTCAGAAAATCTGAGCGACCCTGACGGGACTTGAACCCGCGACCTCCGCCGTGACAGGGCGGCGCGCTAACCAACTGCGCTACAGGGCCTTGCTTTTCACGAGTGTCAACTCTACCAGATGAAATCCGGTTGATTTACCACTCCTGAGTACCCCCAACGGGATTCGAACCCGTGCCGCCGCCGTGAAAGGGCGGTGTCCTAGGCCGCTAGACGATGGGGGCCAACAGAACACACATGGAATGAAGCGGCTGGTGAACCAGTCGTTTCGCTCCGTTGTGGACTCTAAAACTATAGGGCCTATTTCCGGAATAAACAAAACGCCTCCGGTGAGGCGCGCGCCACTACAGTGGAGGGGTGCCAATTCAGATGAGTGCCGACGAGTTCGAGGCCTGCGTGGAAGCTGCTATCGACAGCATTCCCGCGGATCTCTCCCGAGCCATGAACAACGTGGCCATCTTCATCGAGGACGAGTACATACCGGGCCCGCACGAGGATCCGGAGACCGAACTCCTGGGCGTCTACGAAGGCACGCCCCTGACCGAGCGGGACTCCTGGTGGGATGCCGGTTCCCTGCCGGACCGCATTGTGGTGTTCCGCGGACCCTTGCTGCGCATGTGCGAAAGCCGGGAAGAAGTAGTGGATGAAGTACGCATCACCGTCATCCACGAGGTGGCCCACCACTTCGGCATCGATGATGAGCGGCTGCACGAACTCGGTTGGGGCTAGCCTTAAAGCATGAGTGACCATTCCGGCCACACCCACGGCCTCAGCCCCGTCACCGCCACCGGGAAGCACCGCCGCCGCCTGCTGATTGTTTTCATCATCACCATGTCCGTGGTGCTGATTCAGGTGGCCGGCGCGCTGCTGTCCGGTTCGCTGGCCCTGCTTGCCGACGCCGGGCACATGCTTTCGGACGCAGCCGGTGTCTCCATTGCCCTGGTGGCCGCGTGGATTGCCGCCCGCCCGCCCACGGCCAGGCGGACCTACGGCTACCAGCGCGCCGAGGTGCTGGCGGCCCTCGCCAACGCCGTGCTGCTCATCGTCATTGCCTCGGTGATCTTCATTGAGGCCCTGCGCCGGCTGGGTTCCGAGACGGAGGTCCATACCGGACTGATGCTCACTGCGGCCATCGTGGGCGGGCTGGCCAACCTCGCCTCACTGCTGGTGCTGCATTCGGGCCGCAAGGAGTCCCTGAACGTACGCGGCGCCTATCTGGAAGTGCTCGGCGACCTGCTCGGCTCGGCCGCCGTCGTGGTTTCCGCCGTCGTTATTATGCTCACCGGCTACCAGCAGGCGGACACGTGGGCCTCCATCCTGATTGCCCTGATGATTCTTCCCCGGGCGTGGTCGCTGCTGAAGGAAGTCATCGACGTGCTGCTCGAGGCCACACCGGCCGGCGTTGACGTTGCGCTGATCCGGGACCATATCGTCTCGGTCGACGGCGTGGCGGATGCGCATGACATCCACATTTGGACCATCACCTCAGGGGTACCGGTGTTCTCCGCGCACGTGGTGGTGGACGAGGAGCATCTGACCCCCGAAGGCATGGACCGTGTGCTGGACGGGCTGACCCGATGCCTCAGCAGCCATTTCGATACCGACCACTGCACCTTCCAGCTGGAACCCGCCAGCCATGCCGTCCACGAAGGCCAGCAGCACGCCTAAGCGCAGGCTATTCCATCACCATCGGACCGAAGTCCGGCCGGTCCAGCAGCCGCGGATCCTCGTGATCCGGCACCACCATCACCGGCCCCTTGGCATGGTGCAGCACGCTCTGGCTGGTGGAGCCCAGGAGCATGCCGGCGAAACCGCCCCGGCCCCGGGTGCCCAGCACCAGCAGTTCCACCTTCGCCGTGCGCTCCACCAGGATCTCCGGCGGCGCACCGTCCACCAGCTCCACCGACATTTCCAGTGACGGAAAGTGGCTCTGCAGCCAGTCCCGGCCGGCGTCGAGCTGTTCGCGCAGTTCCGCATGCAGGGCCTCGATGTCCAGTGGTGCCGGCACCCAGGCAAGGGAGCCGCTGAACGGAGGAAGCGAGCACAGAATGCGCAGCGGCAGGTTCATGCTCATGGCCTGTTCCGCCGCAACCAGCGAGGCCGCCCGGCCCTGCTCGGAGCCGTCCACCCCCACCACGACGGCCTGATGTACGGCATCAGGATCAGGCGAGTTGGCCGGGGGCTTCACCCCGGAGTCCGGCAGGCGTCCTGCGGTCCGCAGCGGCACAACAACCGTGGGGCACTTCGCGTGGGCCGGCAGCGCGCTGGACACCGAGCCCAGCAGCCGGCCGACAAACCCGCCCCGTCCGCGCGATCCCACCACCATCAGGTCCGCGTCCTCGGACAGTTCCAGCAGGACCGCGGCGGCGTCTCCGGTTTCCACCCGGGGAATGATTTCCAGGCCATAGTGGCTGATCCGCGCCACGGCGTCATCAAGCACCTGCCGGGCGCCGTCACGGATCATCTCGTCATCCACCGTGGTGTACCCGGCGTCCATGGAGGAGGCGGCAAAGATCGGCACGGTATACGCGGTCACCACATGAAGGGGGCACTGTCTGCGCCTGGCCTCCCGGGCGGCCCAGAAAAGGGCACAGATACTCTGATCCGAGCCGTCGATGCCCACCACGATGCCCGCGGGTCCGTCCGCGCCGGCTCCGGTTCCCCAGGTCGAATCAGTCACGTGCTGCTCCTTCCGGTACCCAACCGGCAATCAGCGTCCGGCTGTCCTCAGCAGTAGCGTACCGCGCTGCGGCAGCAGACCACGCTACCGCTGCGGCGGAGTCCGCTATATGGTTCGCTCCCAGAGCCAGCGGCCTGTGGGGAGGTTCCGGACCCAGCGGAAGGACATCACCGGCATGAACCCTGATCGCGACGGCGCGGGGCATCAAACGCCGATTCCCGAACGGACCCGGACGGTGGTGATTGGCTGCGGACTCAGCGGGATGGCAGTGGCAGCCGAACTCAGCCGGCAGGGGGTGGACTCCATTGTGGTGCATGGGCCGGTAGCGGATGCAGACGCCATCCGAAGAGCGGCAGCTGAGCCGGAACCCGACACGAAGCGGAACCAGCTGCGCCGGGTCCTGCAGGGCTACGCGGCCAGCCACCACCTGGACATCCGCGGCGACTCCCCGGCGAGGGACCTGCACCGCGCGGCACCCGCCGGGCTGCGCCCCTCCCCCGTGGCCGGCACGGGAAGGTGGGCGGTACGCACCGGACGGGGACTGCTGCTGGCTGACACCATTGTCCTCACCAGCTGCTCGCGTTCCGATCTGCGGAAAATGACTCAGGCGGCCGGCGTTGCGACCTGGCCGGAAACGGTCGCAGTACTGCGGGAAGCCGGGGTGTATTTCGTGGGCGTGGGCGGGACCATGCTGCCCACGGTCAACGAACTCCTGCGCCAGGCCAAGGCCGCAGGCGAAGCCATCGCCGGCGTCATCCTGCGGCCGGACGGCCCGAAGGTCAGTTCTCGCGCAGCCGCCGCCGGACCACCAGTGCAATCAAAACGACGACGGCGATGAGCACAACGGCGGCGGGGACGGCCACCTGCCAGGAGAAACCGGTGTCCTCACCCTGGTTCAGCACCGGGGTCTGCGAGGAATCGGCCGGTTCCGACGGCTGCGCTGACGGCTCGGAAGCAGGGACCGTTCCCGCCGTCCCGCCGGCAGTGAACCCGAACGTGCCTTCAATCGGATGCGCATCCGAGGAGACCACGCGCCACTGCACGGTGTAAACGCCCGACGGTGCGCCCTCACGGAGCCGCTGGGTGGCCGTGTTGTCCAGGATCCGCACGTCGCCGTCAGCCCAGTTTGTGCCGTCTTCGGCCAGGACCCTGACCTCGGAGCCGATAGCAGCCGGGGTATTGGAGAAGGTCAGCTCCACCGCCTCGGGGGCGGCGTCCAGCACCGCACCGTCGGCAGGAACCGACCCCGTCAGCTCATCGTGCGCTGCCGCAGGGGGTGCGGACAGCAGCAACCCGGCGCATACGGCAAACAGGAACGCGGCGAGCGCGGTGAAACCGGACAGAGACGGCGTGTTACGTACGAAGTTCCTCACCGTTTCAGCCTAACCGCACCCGGGCCGGGGATGTCTTCGGGGCCGCGATAAGATCGAAGTGCAGGATTTCCCTCACTTCATCCACCGTCACTTCAGAGGACGCGTCATGCTCAAACAAGGTTCAAAGCTGGACCGCTACTTCGAGATCACCAAACGGGGTTCATCCGTTGCCACCGAAGTCCGCGGCGGCCTGGCCACCTTCTTCGCGATGAGTTACATCGTGGTACTGAATCCGCTGATCCTTGGCGGCGAAGATTCCATGGGCAACACCATGCCCGGGCCGGCCATCGCCGCCGGAACGGCCCTGGTTGCGGGTATCCTCACCCTGATTATGGGCATTTGGGCCAAGCACCCCTTCGCCATCGCCACCGGCCTGGGCGTCAATGCCTTCGTGGCCGTCACCGTTGCCTCCAATGACGGGCTGACCTGGCCGGACGTTATGGGCCTGGTGGTCATTGCCGGCCTGGCCATGGTTATCCTCGTGCTGACCGGGTTCCGGACAGCGGTTTTCCGCGCGGTGCCGGCCAGCCTGAAAACCGCGATCGTGGTGGGCATCGGGCTCTTTGTCGCCCTCGTTGGCCTGGTCAATGCAGGGTTTGTCCGGCGCAACCCGGATGAGGCAGGAACCACGGTTCCGCTGGGGCTGGGCAGCGGCGGCGAGCTGCTGGGCTGGCCCACGCTGGTGTTCGTCTTCGGCCTGCTGCTCACCATTGTGCTGATGGCCCGCAAGGTCCGCGGCGCCATCCTGATCGGCATCGTCGCCTCCACCGCCTTCGCGGTGCTCGTCGAGTGGCTCGCGCACCCGGGCAGCCAGGGTGCCGGCGTCGCCACCGGCTGGTCCCTGGTGACCCCGAGCGCACCCGAATGGGCCGCCCCGGACCTCTCCCTGCTCGGCGAGGTCAGTTTGGTGGGATCCTTCCAGACGCTGGGCGGCATTGCGGCCTCGCTGCTCGTCTTCGTGATCCTGCTCAGCATCTTCTTTGACGCCATGGGCACCATGGTCGGGCTGTCCACCGAAGCCGGGTCCATGGACAAGGACGGCAACATCCCCAACGTGGAGCGCGTGCTCCTGGTCGACGCCGCGGGCGCGGTGGCCGGCGGCGCGGCCGGTGTGTCCTCCAACCAGATCTTCGTGGAATCCGGCGCGGGCATCGGTGAAGGTGCACGGACCGGGCTGGCCTCGGTGGTCACCGGCCTGCTCTTTATTGTGGCCATGTTCCTGACTCCGCTGATCTACCTGGTTCCGTTCGAGGCCGTGGCCCCCGCCCTGGTGGTAGTCGGGTACCTGATGGTTTCCCAGGTGGGCAAGATCGACTGGACAGACATCGGACTGGCACTGCCGTCCTTCCTGACCTTCGCGCTGATGCCGTTCACGTACTCGATTGCCAACGGCCTCGGTGCCGGCTTCATCTCCTTCACCGTGATCCGCCTGTTCCAGGGCCGCGGCCGCGAAGTGCATCCCCTGATGTACGTGGTGGCCGCAGCGTTCGCCCTGTACTTCGGTGTCGGCCCGATCACCGAACTCCTCGGCGTCTGAGTGCCCTGACATCTGGGTTCCCTGACAAAGGGACAGACATAAAAAGAGGGGATTCCCGGCGCCAGCCGGAAATCCCCTCTTTTTTCTTACGGGCAACCCGCGTTGCCCCTAAGGCCTAGGCAGCGACGGTACGCTCCCAAACCCGGTGTCCGGCGAGCAGGCCGGTCAGTCCGGCAGTAACGTCGGCGGCTTCACCCGTCAGAACGCCGGGGGCATCCGAGGGGATGCCTGCGGCCATCAGGACGGAACTGCCGTCGCCCCAGGCGCCAATGGCCTTTGCGTGGCGGAAGGCTTCGGCCAGCATCAGCGTCACCCGCGGGTCGAGGGAGGGATGGCCCTCCGGGTTGCCGGCCTTCGCGTCCAGGCTGCCGACGGCGTCGGGCGCCGGAGCGCCCGAGGCAGCCACCAGCACGGCGTCGAACTCGGTGGAACGGGCCGTGAGGTAGGTCCGCTGGACAGTGACTTCTCCGCCCAGCTTTCCGCCGTGCGGAGCCACCACCAGCGGAACCACGCCCTCCGCGTGCAGTGTTGCGAGCACTCCGGAAAGGGCGCCGAGGTCGGTGCTGTCATCCGCCACCACACCGACGATCCGGCCGGCCACGGGCCAGGACCCGCCGAGCTGGCTCAGCGCGGGGCTGGGTGCGGTATCTTCCACGGCGAGCTCCGGTGCCGGGGCTTCGAGCCCCAGCCCCAGGGCCACCTCTGCGGCCAGCCGCGCGTCGATGTTGGCCAGCGACTGGAGCTGGCGCAGCCGGATGTTCTCCTCGTAGCACTTGCCCAGTTCAAACGTGTAGGCCTGGACCACGTGGTCCTGCTCCACCGGCGTCAGCGAGCGGAAGAACATGCGCGCCTGGCTGTAGTGGTCGTCAAAACTTGCCGGGTTTTCCCGCACCTTCCGGGACGCGGGCACTTCGGCCGGGACATCAATGAAAGCCCCCATGTCGGCACCGGCCATGAAGGGGCAGCCGCCGTCCAGGGAATTGGGCTGGTACGGCGCCACTCCCGCGTGATCGGCGTCCTGGTGGAAACCGTCCCGGAGCATGTCGTTGACCGGGGCATGCGGCCGGTTGATGGGGATCTGGCTGAAGTTCGGACCGCCCAGCCGGGTGAGCTGGGTGTCGATGTAGGAGAACAGCCGGCCCTGCAGCAGCGGATCATTGGTGACGTCGATGCCGGGCACCAGGTGGCCGGGATGGAAGGCAACCTGCTCGGTTTCAGCGAAGAAGTTGGTGGGGTTGGCGTTCAGCGTCATGGTGCCGATGATCTGCACCGGAGCCAGTTCCTCGGGCACCAGCTTCGTCGGGTCCAACAGGTCAATGCCCTCGAACATTTCGTCCTCGGTGTCCGGGAACACCTGGATACCCAGGTCCCACTGGGGGAACGCGCCGGCTTCAATGGCATCGGCAAGATCCCGGCGGTGGAAATCCGGATCCATGCCGTTGATGATCTGCGCTTCTTCCCAGACCAGGGAGTGCACACCCTGCCGGGGCTTCCAGTGGAACTTCACCAAGGTGGTTTCGCCCTTGGCATTGACCAGGCGGAAGGTGTGGACACCGAAGCCTTCCATGGTGCGGTAGGAACGCGGAATGCCGCGGTCCGACATGTTCCACATGGTGTGGTGCTGCGCTTCGGTGTGCAGCGAGACAAAGTCCCAGAACGTGTCATGGGCGCTCTGCGCCTGGGGGATTTCGCGGTCCGGGTGCGGCTTGCCGGCATGGATGACGTCGGGGAATTTGATCGCATCCTGGATGAAGAACACCGGAATGTTGTTGGCCACCAGGTCATAGTTGCCCTCGTCCGTGTAGAACTTGGTGCTGAATCCCCGGGTGTCCCGGACGGTGTCAGCGGAGCCGCGGGATCCCAGCACCGTGGAGAAGCGCACAAAGACCGGCGTTTCCGTCCCCCTGGCCAGGAACCCGGCACGGGTGACTCCCTCTGCGGCGCCGTTGGCGACGAAGACGCCGTGGGCGGCGGCTCCGCGGGCGTGGACAACACGCTCCGGGATGCGCTCGTGGTCGAAGTGCGTGATTTTTTCACGCAGATGGTGATCCTGCAGGAGGACCGGCCCGCGCGGACCGGCCTTGAGGGAGTGGTCGGTATCCCGCAGCCGGGCTCCCTGCGCCGTCGTCAGGTAGCGTCCGCTTTGGGCACTGGAGGATTTGGGTGCACCCGTGGGAACCCCTGTGGGGGATACGGTTTCCGGCCCGTCCTGGTCCGGCTTGGGCGGCAACGGTTCACGCGGCTCGATCGGCTCGGCCAGGGACGGCGCTTCTGCTGCCGGCGCGCCGGGGATAGGCAGGTCGGGTACGGATGTGCTCTTCTCAGACATGTAGCCTCCATCATGGTTCAGACCGGCTGCCTGGGAAGGCAGCATCTTCCCACCCTACTAAAATAGTAAGTACGCTGACACTTCCGGAAGTCTAGGCCTCTGCAGGATCGTGCAGGGGGCGGGCTCCGGCCGCGAAGGCGCGCAGCTTGGCGTCATCCCAGAGATGCGCCGGCACGCCTCCGCCCAGGAGCGTGCGCGGCAGGGCGGGATCTGCCGCAAACGGTGCGTCGCTGCCGGCCAGGATGATGTTGCCGTAGCGCCGTCCCTTCAGCATGGCCGGATCGGCTATGGCGGCGGTGTACCTGAAGGCGGCACAGATGGTTGCGGCCTCCGCCCGCGCTCCACGGAGATCGGGGGTATCCCCGCAATTCACGATGTAGACCCCGTCCGCCGCCAGCACCCGCCGGACATGAGCGGTGAATTCGGCCGTGGTCAGCGGTTCCGGCGTCTTCGCGCCGGCGAAGACGTCCCGGATCACCAAATCCCGGCTTCCCTCATGCAGCGTCTCCGTGACGGCCCGCGCCTCCCCCACCCGGAGCCGCAGCAGCGGCGCCCGGGGCAGGTCAAACCAGCCGCGCACCAGCTCGGCCAGGCGCCCGTCCAGTTCGACGGCGACCTGCCGTGCACCCGGATATACGGCGGCAAAATACCGCGCGAGGGAACATGCCGCACCGCCCAAATGCAGGGCGCGCAGGGAGGCCTCCGGGCGCCAGCGGGATTCAACCAGGGCCGCAATCCAGCGCATGTACTCGAAATCAAGGTGCCGCGGATCGGCCAGGTCGATGTGCGAGCTGTGCACCCCGTTCACCATGAGGATCCAGCTGTCGGAGGCAAAGGAGTCCGGCACCAGCTCACAGGTCCCGGTGTCTATGGGGTAGGTTCCGGCCACCGGGCCCGCCCCCGGGGCGGTTGTTTCCACAGGGTCCTTGCCCGGCCGCTTGCGCCCCATCAGTTCCTCACCATACGGATTTCCACCATGCCGGTTCCGGCCCAGACCTGCGGCAGGTCCTTGACGGTTCCGTCCGGGACGAAACCGTTGCGGCGGTAGAACGCCTGTGCCCGCGCATTGTCCTCCAATACCCAGACATAGGCCGGAGAGTCTCCCACTGCGTGTTCCAGCAGCGCCTGGCCCACTCCGCTGCCATACGCCTCGGCCAGGATGTAGATCGACCACAGCTCCAGCGGCACGACAGCGCGAATGTCTTCGTCCCGGGCCGGGCCGGCGGAGGCAAACCCGAAGAGCCGGCCGTCCTCGGCATGCGCCAGCCAGGTCCGGATGTCCGGATCCAGCGACTGCTCGGCCAGGGCTGCGCGCCGGTGTTCGACGGCGGCGCTGCGGTCCGCCTCCCGGCGCCGGAAGACGTCGTCCCCCAGTACGTGGGCATAGCTCTCGCGCCAGGACTGCAGGTGCACGGAGACGAAGTCCGCGGCGTCGTCCGGCGTAGCCTGCCGAATGCTAAAGCTCATGGCTCCAGCTTAGGCGTCCGCACGGTGCGCCGTTCCGCAGGGAAGCCGGGCGGCCGATCCGCCGGAGAAGGGTCACTGCACCACAGCCAGCGCGAAACCGTCCCACCCTTTGGACCCGACCGTTTGCAGGGCGGTGGCTTCCAGCCGCGGGTCCGATCCGAGGAGGCGGACGGCTTCCCGTGTCCCCTGCACCGCGGCGTCGCCCTCGGGGTCCAGTACGCTGCCGCCGCGCACCACGTTGTCCACCACTATGACGCTGCCGGGGCGGGAGAGCCGCACCGCCCAGTCCAGATAGGCGGGGTTGTTCACTTTGTCCGCGTCGATAAAGACCAGGTCAAAAGGCCCGGTCAGGGTGGGCAGGGTGTCCAAGGCAGCACCCACGCGGATGGTGACGAGGCTGCCGAGCCCGGCACTGTCCAGGTTGGCACGGGCCACCTCGGCATGGCGGGGTTCGTATTCACAGGTGATCAGCTCGCCGTCGGGCGGCAGTGCACGGGCCAGCCAGGCGGTACTGAAACCGCCGAGGGTGCCGATCTCCAGGATCCGCCGGGCACTCTGGATGCCGGCCAGCAGCATCAGGAACTTGCCCTGTGCGGCGGATACCTCGATGGCCGGCAGTCCGGCGTCGGCCGTTGCGGTGACAATGCCCTTCAGGGCACGGTCCGGCCGGACCACCATGCCGTCCAGGTACTCCTGCACCTGTTCCCAGTTCTGCATCGCTGCCGCTCCCGTCCTGCCGTGGATTCGGCGCTAGGCGTGCCCGCTTCGGTTATCCAGTTCCGTGAGAGCGGTTTCCAACCGCTGCACCTTGCCGGCCAGTTCGCCCGTATGGCCCGGCCGGATGTCCGCCTTCAGCACCAGGGAGACACGGCTGCCGTACTGCCCCACGGCTTCCGTGGCACGCCGGATGACGTCCATGACCTCATCCCACTCGCCCTCCACGGTGGTGAACATGGAGTCGGTGGAATTGGGCAGGCCGGAATCCCGGACCACCTTCACGGCTGCGGCTACGGCGTCATGCACCGAGGCATCGGGGGAAGGTCCGCCGGGCCGCGTGAGCGGACCGGCACCGGACGGGGCAACGGAAAAGGCAACCAGCATGGGGCCAGTCTGCCACCGGTGCCCGTCCGGCGCATCCGTAGGTGCTCAGGCCCCGGAAGTGTCCGTGCCGGATTTGGCGGCGGCAACACCGCTGAACTTCTCATTCAGCCGTGAGTGGCTCCGGCCGTAGGCGAAGTACAGCAGGAAACCGATGAGCAGCCAGCCGGCAAAGTAGATCCAGGTTTCCACGGCCAGGTTGGTCATGAGGTAGAGGCAGAGCAGGGCGGACAGCACGGGGATGACCGGGCCGAACGGCACGCGGAACGCCGGGCGGAGGTCCGGACGCTTCTTCCGCAGCACCAGGATGCCCAGGCTGACCACCACGAAGGCGGACAGGGTGCCGATGTTGATCATTTCCTCGAGCACGTCCACCTGGGTGAAGCCGGCCACCAGGGCCACCAGGGCGCCGCACAGGATCTGCAGGCGGGCAGGCGTGGCGTGCTTGTCGTTGGTCCTGGACAGCGCACGCGGCAACAGTCCGTCGCGGCTCATGGCCAGCACCACGCGGGCCAGGCCCATCAGCAGCACCATGATGACCGTGGTGAGCCCGATCAGGGAACCGACGGCAATGACCGCGGCGGCACCGTCATTGCCTACCAGGGAGAAGGCCGTGGCGAGGTTCGGCGATTCCACCGACGCCAGGTCGGTGTATGAGACCATGCCGGTCAGGGCGAGGGACACACCGATGTAGAGCAGCGTCACCACGGCGAGGCCGGCGAAGATGCCCCGCGGCAGGGTTTTGCCCGGGTCCTTGACCTCTTCGGCGGACGTGGCCACGACGTCGAACCCGATAAAGGCAAAGAAGACGACGGCGGCCCCGGCGAACACGCCCAGCAGGCCGTACTGGGCCGGGGCGGCGCCGGTGAGGAAGGAGAACAGGGACTGCCGCAGCACATCCTCGCCGCCGGTGCCGGCGGAGGGTACGGAGTCCGGGATGAACGGGGTGTAGTTCTCCGCCTTCACGTAGAAGAATCCGGCGACGATCACAAACAGCACCACGCCCACTTTGATGATGGTGAACACGTTGCCCACCTGGGCGGAAAGCTTTGTTCCCATGACCAGCAGGATGGTGAACACGGTGACAATCAGGAACGGGCCCCAGGTCAGGTCAATCGGCCCGAAATGCAGGGTCGCCGGGATGTCGAACCCGATCAGGGCAAACACCTCGCTGAGGTAGATGCCCCAGTACTTGGCGATCACTGCCGCGGCGGTGAACAGTTCCAGGATCAGGTTCCAGCCGATGATCCATGCCACCAGCTCACCCATGGTCGCGTAGCTGAACACGTACGCGGAGCCGGCCACGGGGATGGCAGTGGCGAACTCGGCGTAGCACATGATGGCCAGGGCACAGGTGATGGCGGCCAGGATGAAGGAAACCGTGACGGCCGGTCCGGAGAATTCGGCGGCGGCTTTGGCCCCCACCGAGAAGATGCCGGCGCCAACGGCCACGGCAACACCCATGATCATCAGGTCCCACGTGGTGAGCGAACGTTTGAGCCGGCGCCCCGGTTCATCGGCATCCGCCAGGGAGTTCTCAATGGGTTTGGTACGGAAGAGACTCACGGGGGTCCTCGCCTTGGGTCTTGAGGAAAATCTAACCATTTAATCGTAGGCTCGGCGGTCTGCGGCATTTATGTCAGTCTCACATGCTGAGACAAGGGAGTCCACGAAGAACCGAGCGGACGGGCCGCCCCGCCACCGTGTTCGCTGGCAACTCCGGCACGCTTTTGCGAGTATGGATGTGATGCACGCCACGGCCACCTTGGGTGTCCGGGCGCGTTCCCTCCCGGCAACGAACGGAAGCGCAGCTATGGCCCGTGGAATCTATGTCAGTGCCATGACGCCGGGATCCGGCAAGTCCCTGATCAGCCTGGGGCTGGCGGACATGCTGGGCCGCCATGCGGACCGGGTCGGATTCTTCCGGCCCATTGTCGAAAGCGACAATCCCGCCACGGACCCCATGGTGGAGCTGATGCAGCGCCGGTTCAATCTTGGTCCGGCCACCTGCCGCGGGGGTTTGACCCGTGCGCAGCTGCGGGCCCTGCTGGTGGCCGGCGAGCGCGGCGAGGTGGACGCCCGCTGTCTCGCCGTCTACAGCGAGATAGCGGCCCACTGCGATGTGGTCATCGTGGAAGGCACAGACCTTTCCGGGCACGACGTCGCACTGGAGTTCGATCTGAACGCCCGGTTGGCCAATGATCTGGGGACCGTGGTGCTCGCCGTCGTCAATGCCCAGGAAATGACCGCGACGGAAACCGCGGACGCGGTGGATGTCTCCCGGCGCCAGCTCGCCGACGCGAAATGCGACCTGCTGGCCGTGATGGTTAACCGGGCCGCACCGGCGGATCTCGATGACATCAGCGCCGCCATGCGGCCGGGGAACAGCGGGCGGCCGGTCTACGTCCTCCCGGAACAGAGTGAGATTTCCCAGCCGTCAGTGGCCGAAGTGCAGACGGCGCTGCAGGCGCGCCAGGTGGCCGGCAGCTCTTCCCTTGAGCGCGACGTCTCCGCGGTGAAGGTGGCCGCCATGACGGTAAGCAACTTCCTCCCCCAGCTGACGGACGGCACGCTGGTCATTGTCCCCGCGGACCGTGCCGACGTTATGGTTGCCACCCTCGCCTCCTCCATCTCCTCCGATTTCCCGGTGGCCAGCGGCATGATCCTCACCGGCGGCCTCCCGGTGGAACCGGCCATCCTTGGACTGCTGGCCTCCGCACCCTTCCCGGTGTTCGACGTCGGCGCGGACACCTACACCACGGCCCGCCGGGTCAGCCGGGTCCGCGGCGAAATCTCCAGCGGCAACCGGCGGAAGGTCGCCGCGGCACTGGGAACCTGGTCCCGGCACGTGGATGAGGCCGAACTGCTTGAACGGCTCGCCCTTCCCCGCCCGGCCACCACCACCCCGTTGCGGTTCCTGAATGAGCTGATCATGCGTGCCCGCGCCAGCCGGCAGCGGATTGTGCTGCCCGAAGGACTGGACGTGCGCATCCTGCAGGCCGCGGAAATCCTCAGCCGCCGGGACGTCTGCGCCCTGACCGTCCTGGGACCGGAGGCACAGATCCGTGAGCTGGCGGCGAGCGAAGGCATAGACCTGTCCAACATCAGCGTCATCAATCCCGCCACCAGCGCCCTGCGGGATGAATTTGCCCGGGAATACGCGGCATTGCGCAAGCACAAGGGCGTCACCTTGGAGGACGCCGCGGAACGTATGCTTCACGGGGCATACTTCGGCACCATGATGGTCCAGCTGGGGCGGATGGACGGCATGGTGTCCGGCGCCGCGCACACCACTGCCAACACCATCCGTCCCGCCCTGGAGTTCATCCGCACGCGGGAGGGCGTGAAGATTGTGTCCTCCGTCTTCCTGATGCTGCTCTCCGACCGGGTGCTGGTTTACGGCGACTGTGCGGTCAACCCCGAACCGGATGCGGAACAACTGGCAGACATAGCGCTTGCCTCGGCCGCCACAGCCGGGCAGTTCGGCGTAACGCCGCGGGTGGCGATGCTCTCCTATTCCACCGGCTCCTCCGGAAAAGGCGGATCCGTGGAACGCGTGCGCCAGGCCACGGAACTGGTCCGGAAAGCCCGCCCGGACCTGCCGGTGGAAGGTCCCATCCAGTACGACGCCGCAGTGGACGCCTCGGTGGCGGCCTCGAAGGTGCCGGGTTCCTCGGTGGCCGGCCAGGCAACGGTGTTCATCTTCCCGGACCTAAACACCGGCAACAACACCTACAAGGCTGTCCAGCAGTCCGCCGGGGCTGTGGCGGTGGGCCCGATCCTGCAGGGACTGCGCAAACCCGTCAACGACCTCAGCCGGGGCTGCACCGTCGAGGACATCGTCAACACCGTGGCCATCACCGCGGTTCAGGCGCAGGAGGACTGATGCTGGTTCTGGTGATCAATTCAGGCTCGTCGTCACTGAAATACCAGGTGCGGGACACCGAGACGGAGGAGCTGCTGACAAAGGGCATCATTGACCGGATCGGGGACGTGGTTCCGGACCACGCGGCTGCGCTTGAAGAGCTGGCCGAGCGGCTCCGGGAGGACCTGGACGGGCGCAGCATCGACGCGGTGGGACACCGCGTGGTCCACGGCGGCGAGCGCTTCAGCGAACCCGTGCTGGTCAACAACGAAATTGTCCGCTCCATTGAACGGCTGAGCCCGCTGGCCCCGCTCCACAACCCCGCCAGCGCCATGGGCATCCGCGCGGTGCATGACAAGTGGCCGAAAATCCCGCAGGTGGCGGTTTTCGACACGGCCTTCCACCGCACCCTGCCCGAGCGTGCCTGGCACTATGCGCTGCCGAACACCCTCTACCGCCGCTACGGCATCCGACGCTACGGATTTCACGGCACGAGCTACGGCTACGTTGCTCCGGCAGCCGCCCGTTTTCTTGGCATTGATCCCGCCGCATTCAACGCCGTGATTGCCCACCTCGGCAACGGCGCCTCCGTGGCGGCCATCCGGAACGGACAGAGCATTGACACCTCCATGGGATTCACCCCCCTAGAAGGGCTCGTGATGGGCACCCGCAGCGGCGATGTGGATCCTTCGATCCTCATCTTCCTGGCCCGGCAGGGCTATGACGCGGATACTCTTGATGACCTGCTCAACCGTGAATCCGGCCTGCGCGCGCTGGCCGGAGAGTCCGACATGCGCGGGATCGAAACCGCAGCGGATCAGGGGGATGAGCGCTCCCGGCTGGCACTGGATATCGCGGCCTACCGGCTGGCGAAATACATCGGGGCGTATCACGTGGCCGTGGGAGGTGCCCAGGCGGTGGTATTCACCGCCGGAATAGGTGAAAACGGCTGGAAGTTCCGGCAGCTTGTGCTGGACCAGCTCGGCCCGCTGGGCATCCGGCTCGACACCGAAGCGAACCTGGTGAGGGGTAAGCACGCCCGGCGGATCAGCACGGAGGATTCAGCGATTCCCGTGCTGGTGGTGCCCACGGATGAGGAGGAAGCGATCGCGGAGGCGACCGCCGCCGTCGTTGCAAACCTGGACCAGGAACCCGCCTTCTAGTCACGGATTCACCTTTCGGGACCCGCCCGCGCCGGACACCTGCTGACAGCCCGCATGGCTGGTTGGTACGGTGGCAGACCCGGTTAAGCAGTGGCCGGGTCCCGCGTCTCCGTGGAGATGACATGGAAGAGCCGCTTCGCGTACTGGTACGCGTGGATACCAGAGATGCCGCCGCCTCGGTGGAAGTACGGGGATCGCTCACGGGTTCAAACTGTGAGACCCTGCTCCACATCCTCCGGCACACAGCCACGCTGGGCGCCAGCATCTGCGTCAACCTCACCCGGGCGATCCGCGTCGAATCCGACGCCCTGGCCGTTCTTGCCGCAGCTGCGGGCGATATCGACGGTCCGGTGGAGATCACCCGCCGGCCGGCTGCAGCTGAGGACCGGGCGCCCGAGGCCTTGGACGGCGGCAGGCAAACCGGTTCCCCCCTCGACAATGACCGTGCGCTGAAAATGATCCTGGCCCGGGATCAGAGCGTCCTTGCCGCACGGCGCATGCCGCCGGCCACCGGGTACACCCGCCCGACCGGAGTGGCCGGCCACAGCCCGGGCTCCTAGCGGCATTCCGGATCCTCCAGCGGCCGCGGCAGCCCTGCAGCGCGGCCTGCCGGGTACTCTCGGAACGCGGCCGTTTTGTCAGTACGCTTATCAATTGGCAGAATGGGGCTTAGTTCTTTCAACGTACTCAGCATGCAACCAGCAGGAGGATCGCACGTGAAAGCAGTTACTTGGCAGGGAAAAAACACCGTCAGCGTCGAGCAAGTCCCGGATCCGGTCATTCAGGAACCGACTGACGCCATCATCCGCGTCACCTCCACCGCAGTCTGCGGCTCGGACCTCCACCTCTACGGAGTGCTGATGCCCTATATGAAGCCGGGCGACATCCTTGGCCACGAGACCATGGGCATTGTGGAAGAGGTCGGCTCCGCGGTCACCAACCTGAAGAAGGGCGACCGCGTGGTCATCCCCTTCCAGATTGCCTGCGGCGAATGCTTCATGTGCCGCCAGGGCCTGCAGACCCAGTGTGAGGTCACCCAGGTCCGCGAGAAGGGCTCCGGTGCCGCCCTGTTCGGGTTCTCCGAGCTGTACGGCTCCGTTCCCGGCGGACAGGCCGAGTTCCTGCGGGTTCCGCTGGCCGACTACAACCCCATCAAGGTTGGCTCCGAGCTCCCGGACCACCGGTACCTGTTCCTCTCCGACATCCTGCCCACCGCATGGCAGGGCGTCCAGTACGCCAATGTGCCCGACGGCGGCACCCTCGCCGTTTACGGCCTGGGCCCCGTGGGCCAGTTCGCGGCCCGCATCGGCACCCATCTGGGCTACCGCGTGATCGGCGTTGACCCCGTGGAGGAGCGCCGCAAGCTGGCCTCCCAGTACGGCGTCGAAGCGCTGGACCTGCACAGCGACGTTGCCGATGAGCTGCGCAGCATGACGGACGGCCGCGGGCCGGACTCAGTGGTGGACGCCGTCGGCATGGAAGCCCACGGCTCCCCCGCCGGCAAGGCTGCCCAGACGGCCGTGGGCCTGCTCCCGGACAAGCTGGCGCAGAAGGCCATGGAAACCGCTGGAACGGACCGCCTTTCGGCCCTGCACGGTGCCATCGACGCTGTGCGCCGCGGCGGAACCGTCTCCCTGAGCGGTGTTTACGGCGGCACGGCCGACCCGATGAACCTGATGTCCATGTTCGACAAGCAGTTGAACCTGCGCATGGGCCAGTGCAACGTCAAGCGGTGGACGGATGACCTGATGCCGCTGGTCGAGGATCCCGCCGATCCGCTGGGTGTCACCAACCTGGTCACCCACCAGGCGTCCCTTGACGATGCCCCGGAACTGTATGAAAAGTTCCAGAAGAAGGAAGACGGCTGCATCAAGGTGGTCTTCCAGCCGGGCGTCCGCGACTGAACTTCGGCCGCTTAGCTGCACGCGTACGGCAAACGCCGGGTCCGCCCGCGGGGCAGGCCCGGCGTTTGTGTTCCCCGCAACCGGCCGAAGCCGGCGGCGGGTTAGCGGGCCGCCGGTTTTCGCTTTGCCCGACCGGCTAGCGGCGCCGGACCTCCCTCGGCGGAAGCCTGCGCAGCTCCGGCGTGAGGGTGCTGCCGCTGATCTCCAGGCGCAGGTAGGTGCAGAACGGCTGCCGCCTGCGGTCCGTGGGCGAGCCGGGATTCAGCAGGCGCATCCCGGCCGGCGTGACCGAATCCCAGGGGATGTGGCTGTGCCCAAAGACCAGCAGGTCCGTGTCCGGGAACTGTTCGTCCATGCGTTCTTCCCGCCTCGCTGCAGGGCCGGTCTCGTGCACGACGGCGAGCCGCACGTCCTCAACAACGGCCCGCCCCACCAGGGGCAGGCGGGCGCGCAGCCCGGCGCCGTCGTTGTTGCCGTAACAGGCCACCAGCTGCCGTGCGCGTTCGCTCAACTGGTCGAGCAGTTCCTCGCTCACCCAGTCCCCGGCATGCACCACTATGTCCGCAGCATCTATTTCGGACCAGACTTCCTCCGGAAGGGCCTTGGCCCGCTTGGGCAGGTGTGTATCAGCAAGGAGCAGGAGACGGGTGGACATTTACTTGCGCAGGCTCCAGGCCCAGAGGATCAGCGGAAGCTGCAGCGGCAGGCGCAGGCTGTGGATCAGCTTCTCCCGGTCCCCTCCGCGCGGACCGAAGGAGCGCTGCAGGGCACTGATGTGACCGGCAATAAAGGCAACGTACATGGCAGCGGTGCCCGTGGCCGCCGCCCGCCGGGTTGCCGGCAGCAGCAGGGCGGCCGCAGCCGCGAATTCGAGGACACCGCTGAAATGCGTCCACTGCCGCCTGGTCATCACGGCATATTTGCCGTCGGTGTCGGTGCTGATGCTCCGGGGCACCACGGCATTGTAGAAACGGGGATTACGGAAGTGGTTGACGGCGCTGGTGGCCAGCAGGGCAGCCATGGCCACAGCCGAGAGACTCGTGCGGTTCATCGGTTTCCTTTGGTCGGTGAATGCTTCCGGTTACCCGGACGGCGGCCGCGCTACAGCGCCGGCCAGCGCGTCCGCAGCCCGGACCAGGGCCAGGTGTGAAAACGCCTGCGGAAAGTTCCCCGCCATGTGTCCGTTGGATGCATCATATTCTTCGCTGAGCAGTCCCAGTTCATTGGAGTATCCGACCAGCTGGTCCATGAGCCGGCGCGCTTCCGGAAGCCGACCGGTGTAGGCGTACTGCTCCACCAGCCAGAAGCTGCAGGCCAGGAACGGGTTTTCCCCGGCCGGCAGACCGTCCGCGCCGGTTTCGGTGGCGTAGCGCAGGAGGAGGCCGGAGGAGTCCAGCAGCTGCTTCTCCAGCTGCGCCACCGTGCCCAGCATCCGCTCGTCGTCGTACCCGAGGAAACCAACCTGCGGGAGCTGCAGCAGGGATGCATCCACACCGGTAGCGCCGTAGTACTGGGTGAAGGAGTTCAGCTCCGGGTCAAAGCCGCGCTCCAGGATTTCGCGGCGCAGCCCGTCGCGCAGTCCCTCCCAAACTTCCACCGGGCCCTCAAGTCCGTATTTCCGGGCCGCCTCCGCGGCCCGGTCAAACGCCGCCCACATCATCACCCGCGAGTGCGTGAAGTGCCGCGGCTCCCCCCGCATCTCCCAGATCCCGTGATCCGGTTCCTCCAGGTGCTTTTCGAGGTAGTTCAGCAGGGCACGCTGCAATGGCCAGGAGAAGTGGTCCTCAGGCACCCCTCGGTCCCGCAGCCGGGCCAGCGCCACCATCACGTGGCCCACCACATCCGCCTGGTACTGTCCCACGGCACCGTTGCCCAGCCGCACCGGGGCCGCACCCCCGTAGCCGGGGAACTGCGGAAGGATCTGTTCGGCCAGCTCCCGTCCGCCGTCCACCGCGTAAAGGATCTGCAGGTCCTCGGGATCTCCGGCCACTGCCCGCAGCAGCCAGCTGCGCCATTGCAGGGCCTCGTCCTGATAACCGTGCGTCATCATGGCCACCAGGGTCAGTGCGGCGTCACGCAGCCAGCAGTAGCGGTAATCCCAGTTGCGTTCACCGCCCGCCGCTTCAGGCAGTGAGGTGGTGGGAGCTGCAACAATGCCGCCGGTGTCCTCATGCGTCAGCGCCCGCAGCACCAGCAGCGAACGCCGCACCGCGTGCTCGTAGCCGCTGGATTCCAGACAGCGCTGCCCCCATTCCTGCCAGTAGGCCGTGGTGCGCTTCAGGGCCGCATCCAGGTCCTGCGGCGGCGGGACCGGCCGGTGCGAGGGGTACCAGGTCAGTTCCAGATCCAGGCACTCGCCTGCGGAGACTTCGAATTCCCCCAGGTGGCTGTGGTTGCTGGCCACCGGAAGGTGCTTGCTGCGCAGCACCAACGCTCCGGGACCGGCAATGGCTGAAAGATGTTCGCCGTCGCCGTCTGTGCCGCGGAAGACCCAGGGCATCACGGTGCCGTAGCCGAACCGGATCGTCAGCTCCTGCCGCATGGCCACCGTGCCGCTGAGGCCTTCGATCCGGCGTACCAGTGACGCCCTCCGGTCCCCTACCGGCATGTAGTCGGTAACCCGCACCGCTCCGCCGGGGGCCTGCCAGTGCGTGCGGAGCACGAAGGTGGATTCAAGGTATCCGCGGTGGGTCACGGTGGCCCGGGCATCCCGGGGAGCCAGCAGCCAACGGCCGTGGTCGCTGGTACCCAGCAGTGCGCCGAAAACGGACGGGGAATCAAATCTGGGCAGGCACAGCCAGTCCATGCTGCCGGTACGGGAAATCAGTGCCCCGGTGTGCAAATCGGAGACAAGCGCATAGTCCTCGATGGGGCAGGGCAGCTGCGGCGGCACGGCGGCGGGCGTCGTGACCGTATCCGGAAGGGGGAACACCGCAGAAAACTCTGCCGGGGATGCCATGGCACTACTCAACCACACCGGCCCGGCCGGATCCCGTGCTCGTAGCGCAGCCGAGCCAATCACTGATTAGATTGGGTGCAGGGCCGTTCCGCTGTTCAGCAGCCGGCAGCGGACCTCTCACTGGATTAGGGAGCGGTATTGAAACTCGCGTCAACAATGGCACTGTCCGTGAAGGAGGCCCGCGCGTGAGCACCACCGTGGCCCCCACCGACGAGGAGCGCGCCCTCGCCCTGCGCCGCATGAAAATGCTGGCGACCGGGTTGCTGATTGCCCTGGCGGTGATTTTCCTTTTTGCCTTCGCGCTGCAGGAGCGGTATCCGTGGCTCGAGTATGTCCGGGCCGCCGCCGAAGGCGGCATGGTGGGCGCCCTTGCGGACTGGTTTGCGGTGACGGCACTATTCAAGCACCCAATGGGCATCAAGATCCCACACACGGCCATCATCCCGGAGAAGAAGGACCAGATCGGTGCCTCCCTGGGCCAGTTCGTGGAACAAAACTTCCTCTCCGAGGAGATCATCCGGACCAAGCTTGATTCCATGCAGGTGGCCCGGAAGGCAGGCACCTGGCTGGCGCGCCCCGAGGGCGCCGAACGGGTGGCCACCGAGGGGGCGGCAGCCATCCGCGGCGCGCTGCGCGTGTTGGACGACGACGCCGTCCGCGACGTCCTCGAATCCATGTTCCGCCGGCATGTGGTGGATCCCCAGTGGGGACCGCCGGCCGGGCGGATGGCCCAACGGGTCTTTGAAGAGGGCCACCACCATCAGCTGGTGAACCTGATTGTGGACAGCCTTGCGGACTGGGTGCTGGCACACCCGGAGGTGATCAGCCGGCTGGTAGCCGAACGTTCGCCGTCGTGGGTCCCCTCGTTCCTGGACGATCTGGTGGGCGAACGCGTCCAGGTGCAGGCCGAACGGTTCCTGCTCGATGTACAGGAGAACCCCGACCACCAGCTGCGCGTGGCGCTGGACAACTACCTCACCGGAGTGGCGAGGGACCTGCAGGAGGATCCCAAGACCATGGCGAAGGCCGACGCGGTGAAGGAACAGGTCCTGGACGATCCGCGGGTCCGCGAGCTGATGACCCAGACCTGGACCACCATCAAGAACGCGTTGATGACCGCCGCGGAGGATCCGGAGAGCGAGCTGACCCGGAACTTCACAACCGCGGTGCAGGACTTCGGCACACGGCTGGTCAATGATCCGGAGCTCGCGGCGAAGGTAAACGGTTATGTTGCTGATGCTGCCGGATACTTGGTCCGCACCTACCGCAGCGACATTGCCGGCGTCATCACCGAAACGGTGGAACGCTGGGACGCGCAGGAAACCTCGGAAAAGATCGAACTGCAGGTCGGCAAGGACCTGCAGTTCATCCGGATCAACGGCACCGTAGTGGGCTCGCTGGCCGGCCTGGCGATTTTCACTGTGGCGACGGCTGTCTTCGGGTAACCGGACGCAGTAACAGCGAAGGCCCGCGGGCTCAGTGCCGGCGGGCCTTCCTTTGCACGGGCCAGCTAGGCGGGCTTCTCCAAGCCGTCGAGTTCACTGGCCAGCTGGCCGGGGATGGTGGCCGGCGGTTCACCGAAGGCGGCACGGGTGGCCTTGATGACGCCCTTGCCCATGGCACGGTTGCCCACGCCGCCGACGACGGCGCCCACACCCAGCGGCAGGGCCCGGCCGAGCAGCGCGGTGCCCTGGCGGGCCATTACCCGCTTCAGGAACTGCTTGCGGATGCCAGAGCCTACAGAGCCCAGGACACCGGAGGGCATGTTGCCGATGGTGCTGCCCCAGGAGGAGGCACTGCCCCGGCCGGCAAGCGACTGCATCATGGAGGTTCCTTCTTCACCGAGCATGATGGCCATGACCATGGTCCGGGATTTCTCCGGATCGGCCAGCCGCACGCCGTGCAGTTCTGCCACGGATTGCGCATACAGGGCCGTAGCCTCCAGGAACCCGACGGTCGCTGCCGCTGAGAGCCCCAGGGCGGCAGCAGTCCCGACCGCCGGTACTACTGCGGTGGCGCCGACTGCGGCACCTCCGCCCATCACCGTGTTGAGGTAATGCCGGTCCAGAATGGAAATCAGCTCCGCGGCGGTGGCTGAGGGATGCTTGCGCTGCAGCCGGCGGATATTGGCAAGCACCAGGGGCCGCTGCACTTCGACGGCCCGTTCGATGCCCCGCACCACGTGCGGCTTTGGCTGTCCGTCGGGCCCGAAGGCGGCCCGGCCCGCCAGTTTGGCTGCGGGATTGAACTTGCGTCGCTTCACTAGAACTCTCCTTGAGGAAATCCGGTGCCGGCGTAGATCTCTGTCTACTTAAAACAAAGGGCGGGATCCGGTGGAATATTCCAGCCGGGCCCCGCCCTTCAAATCAGCACGCCGCGTCAGCGGCGTTCACGCACTACTTAGGCGCGGTTGCCGCTCTTGCGGGTAACGAAGCCGTAGATCAGCAGAACGATGATCGAGCCTACGATGGCCAGGACCCAGGTCCAGAGCGACGTCAGGCTGAAGAGCTCGCCGCCGTCTCCCATGACCAGGCTGCCGAGCCAGCTACCCAGAAGGGCACCGATAACACCGAGGACCAGAGTGGCGAGCCAGCCGCCGCCCTGACGACCCGGAAGGATCAGCTTTGCAATTGCACCTGCGATGAGACCCAGAATAAGGAACGCAATGATACCCATTTGATTCTCCTTGCTGTGTGAGTGACAGTGATTTCCAGCGCCGCCTTGTGGGCAGCGCTTTCCTCCAGCCTACTTGATCAGCATGCTTAGTCAGTAGTCGGACAGGAATTCCCTTAAACGGGGGACTGTGTTAGGTACCGCGTGCGTGGCCGTTTTTCCTAGCCGATGTTGGACGCCAGATAGCGGCGCAGGAAAACACCAACATCGGCTATTTCCTCCGCTCCGATGGAATGTCCCATCCCGGGATATGTCCGTGCCGTCAATGCAGTGTTTTCCTCCAGCCAGGATTCCGTGTGGCTTATGGCATCGGCATTTATCACCCAGTCCTGCCGGTCCCGTCCCCAGAAAAACGGGACACGCACGGGCAGCGGTTCGGTGGCGGCCAGAAGCGGGTTTTCAGCGATGAAACCGGACAGGCCCACCACGGCGCGGAACCCCCGCCGCCGCAATCTCAGCAGGGTGCCTGCCATGGCCATGCCCTGGGAGAAACCGGCCAGCGAAACCCCGCTGAAGCCGTACTCGCCGCGCAGGCGGTCAATCAGGGTCAGGAGTTTCAGGGCGGCATCCAGCACTTCAGAGGTATCTGCATTGAGCAGTGGGTCAAGAAGGAACCACCCACTGCCGCCGCCCATCTCCAGGCCGCCACGGACCGCGGCACCGACGGCTGATTCCGGCAGTGCAGCGAACAACGGCTCCATGGCCTGTTCCCCGGATCCGTAGCCGTGCAGAAGGACCACCAGCTCGCGCCCCCGGCGCTGGTCCTCAGGCGCGGACCATGTCACGTTTTCCATCGGGTCAGCGTAGCGCCGGCGTCCGCGTTTGCAGGCCCCGAAGCCGCCCGCACCCGGCCCCCATTGCCACGGGCGGTGCACCAAAAGTAGAGTCGCATCAGCGCATAAACAGTGGTTTTTGCCACAGATTGCGGGTATGCATGCATCCGATCAGAAGCCCCCATAAGTCCCGGAAACCGCTCTGCCGGTGTGTCCCCTCAGCCGTTCACCGGACATCCGGCGAGGATGGATTCCCTTCATGATCATCACCCTTACCGCCAATCCCAGCCTGGACCGAACCGTCGAGCTTCCGAGTGCGCTGGTTCGGGGCGCCGTTCAGCGGGCTTCCTCCTCATCCGAGGAGTCCGGCGGCAAGGGGGTCAATGTCGCACGTGCCCTGACGGTCTCAGGGGTGCGCGCGGTAGCCGTCCTTCCGGGAGCGGACGGGGACCCGGTGATGGGCGGCCTGCGAAAGGCGGGCGTCGAGTATCTCAATCTGCCGGTCACCGCGCCGCTCCGGAGCAACATCACCCTCACGGAACCGGACGGCACCACCACGAAAATCAATGCCCCCGGACCTCCCCTGAACCCGGAGGAGCAGGAAGCCCTGGTCGCCCTGCTGGTAGGGGCGTGTGCCGTGCAGGACAGCAGCGGCGGCCCCGCCTGGCTGGTTCTGGCCGGCTCGCTGCCGCCGGGGGTGCCGCCGGATTTCTATGCCGTCACGGTGCGCGCCGTACGGGAGCGTCTGGGTTCCGCGGCGCCCCGGATTGCCTTGGACTCCTCCGGACCGCCCCTGACGAATGCGCTGCTGCACGGAGCGGCGCCGGACCTGGTGAAACCCAATGCCGAGGAACTCGCCGAAGCCACCGGGTTTTCATCTGAAGCGGCCCTTGAGGAAGATCCGCTGCTGGCCGTCCGCGCTGCGCACATGCTGCGCGAGCGCGGCATCGCCGCCGTCCTTGCAACCCTGGGTGCGAAGGGGGCACTGCTGGTCACTGCGGAGGGAAGCTGGCTGGCCTCCCGCCCGCCGGTGCAGGCCCGGTCCACGGTGGGCGCAGGCGACTCCGCGCTGGCCGGGTACCTTTTGGCGGAAGCTGCCGGGCTGCCTCCGGCCGATTGCCTGCGGCAAGCCGTGGCGCACGGTGCCGCGGCGGCCTCGCTTCCCGGAACCCGTCTCCCCTCACTCGCAGAAACCGATCCTGCGGCTGTTTCCGTCACCGTTCTGAACGGCCCCGGCGACTCTTCCGCCGCCGGGACACGCACTGCTTCGCCCTCAAAGGAGGAAAGCTGATGTCGGACCTCATCACCCCGGAATTGGTCACCTTGGACCAAAACCTTGGCGCGGACAAAGGATCGGTGATTGCCCATCTCGCCCGGACAATCGTCTCTGCTGGCCGGGCGCGAAGCTATGACGATTTGTACTCAGATGCGATGGCCCGCGAAGGAAAAACGGCCACCGGTGTTCCCGGCGGGATCGCGATTCCACACTGCCGTTCAGCGGCCGTCACCAAGGCCACCCTGGCCATGGCACGGATCAACCCGCCCGTGGACTGGGGAGCCAAGGACGGACCGGCGGATATTGTCTTTTTCATTGCCGCCCCCGAAGGCGCGGACCAGGAACACCTCCAGCTGCTGGCAAAACTTGCACGTTCACTGATCCGCAAGGACTTCACCGCGTC
The DNA here is from genome assembly GCF_059090185.1 of Arthrobacter sp. MDT1-49-2. Lineage (NCBI taxonomy): Bacteria > Bacillati > Actinomycetota > Actinomycetes > Micrococcales > Micrococcaceae > Arthrobacter > Arthrobacter sp. MDT1-49-2. The sequence goes on along the minus strand of NZ_JBNHFK010000012.1, from coordinate 24,900 downwards.
CCTCCGTTCGGCCGCCACGCCGAGCGAGATTGTTGAACTCGTCGACGGCGCGCTCGGACTCGGACCGGCAGCGGACGAAACGGACAGCTCCGGCACGGCGGGACCGGCAGCAGCCGGCGGCGCGGCTGCCACGGGCGCCACGGCTGCAGGCACCCCGGGTGCCACCGGAAGTTCCGGCACCTCGGGAACTTCCGGCGCAACCGGTGCTGCGGCCGCAGGTGCGACGGCGGCCGGTGCCGCAGGCGCAGGCGCAACAGGGACCGGCAGTGGTGGCCACGGGGCGGATGCCCCGGCATCACGCGGCGGCACCGGCGCCACGGAATCGGACACGTCCAAATCCCCGCATCTGGTGGCCGTCACCGCCTGCCCCACGGGCATTGCCCATACCTATATGGCCGCAGATTCACTGGCCGCCGCCGCCTCCGAACGCGGAATAGACCTGCAGGTGGAAACCCAGGGATCGGCGAAGTCCACACCGCTGGATCCGGAGGTCATCCGCAACGCCGATGCGGTGATTTTTGCCACCGACGTGGATGTTCGGGACAGGGGCCGCTTTGCCGGAAAACCGGTCGTCAGCGGTCCGGTAAAGCGCGGCATCGATGAACCGGGCGTCATGATCGACGAAGCACTCGAGTCGATCAACAATCCCAACGCACGGCGGGTGTCCGGCGGAGGGGGCGACGGCGATGAACGTGAAGGGGCCGCTGCCGGCGGGGAAAGCTTCGGCGGCCAGCTCAAGCGCGCCCTGCTGACGGGCGTCAGCTACATGATCCCCTTTGTGGCCGGCGGCGGCCTGCTGATTGCGCTGGGCTTCCTGCTGGGTGGCTACGAACTGTCCCTCCAAGTGGACGACGTCGCCAACGGCGACGCCATGCTGGACGGAACCTCAATCCTCAACCTGCCGCCCGAGGGCCTGATCCCGTACCTGGGCGCGGTGTTCTGGAAGATCGGTAACCTGTCCCTGGCGTTCCTGGTACCTGCGCTGGCCGGCTATATTGCCTACGCCCTGGCGGACCGCCCCGGCATTGCCCCGGGCTTCACCGCCGGCTCGGTGGCCCTGTTCATGGATGCCGGATTCATTGGGGGCATGATCGGCGGCCTGCTGGCCGGGTACATGGCGCGGTGGATCGGCAACTGGACTGTCCCGGCCTGGATGCGGGGGCTGATGCCCGTGGTCATCATCCCCCTGCTGGCCTCGCTGATTGCCTCCGGGCTGATGATCGTGGTCCTCGGCGGTCCCATTGCCGCGCTCACCCTGGCCCTGAACAACTGGCTCACCGGACTCACCGGAGTGGCGGCCATTGGCCTCGGCGTCATACTCGGCCTGATGATGGGCTCGGATCTGGGCGGCCCCATCAACAAGGTGGCGTACGCCTTTGCCGTTGCGGGACTGGGTGAAGGCAGCTTCGAGAACCAGGTGCCGTGGGAAATCATGGCCGCCGTCATGGCTGCGGGCATGGTGCCCCCGCTGGGCATGGCCTTTGCCTCCACGGTGCTGGCCAAAAACCAGTTCAGCATGGCGCTGCGGGAGAACGGCAAGGCCGCCTGGCTGCTGGGCGCAGCATTCATTTCAGAGGGCGCCATTCCGTTTGCGGCGTCCGACTTCTTCCGGGTTATTCCCTCAACAATGCTCGGAGGAGCCGTGGCCGGTGCCATCTGCATGGCAACCGGGGTAACCTCACAGGCACCGCACGGCGGGATTTTCGTCTTCTTCGCTATCGGCAACATTCTGATGTTCGTGGTGGCGATTCTGGCCGGGACAGCGGTCACGGGCTTCGTGTACGTGGCCCTGAAACGGTTCGTCAGGCCGCGGAACAAGGCCGAGGAACCTGCTATTGCGTAAGGCACCGGCTCAAACAGGAAGGCAGGCATGATGCGGACCATCAAGGGAATCGGGGTCAGCGCCGGGCGTGTCCTTGGCCCGTCACGCCGGATGCCGCCCCCGGTACCGGAGCCCGACGCCGACGCAAGGTTCGGACCGGACGGCACAGTGGATGGCGAAAAGGCGCGGTTGAAGGACGCGGCGGAAACCGTCCGTGCGGACCTGAAGCACCGGGCGGAAACGGCCTCCGGAGATGCCAAGGCGGTCCTGGATGCCACGGCGATGATGGCCACGGACCCGATGCTGCTCAAAGCAGCCGGGAAGCACATCAACGCCGGCATGGCACCGGACCGTGCCATCTGGGAAGCCGGCATGGAAGTGGCCGCCATGCTGCAAAGCCTCGGGGGTTACATGGCTGAGCGGACCCAGGATGTCCTGGATGTCCGGGCCAGGATTGTGGCGGAACTGAACGGGTTGCCGGCTCCGGGGATCCCCGCGTCCGACGTACCCTTCATCCTGACCGCCGTGGAGCTGGCACCGGCTGACACCGCCACGCTGGACCCGGCCAAAGTCATCGGCCTCGTGACCAGCGAGGGCGGACCCCAGTCCCACACGGCCATCCTCGCACGCTCGCTTGGCCTGCCCGCCGTCGTCGGCGCACCCGGGGCGAACGACGTCGAGGACGGTGCCGAGCTCTACCTGGACGGCGCTTCGGGAACAGTGGTGGTGGAACCGGGCGTCTCCGAACGGGAGGCGGCGCAGAAGTACGCGTCCCGTTCCGCTTTGCCGGCCTTCAACGGCACGGGATCCACCTCCGATGGACACCGCGTTCCACTGTTGGCCAACGTGGGGTCCGGCAAGGATGCCCGCGCAGCGGCGGAGGCCGGCGCGGAGGGAATCGGATTGCTCCGCACTGAATTCTGCTTCCTGGGACGAGACTCCGAGCCCAGCCTGGAGGAACAGATAGCCGCCTACGGCGCCGTGTTCGAGGCATTCCCCGGGCGGAAGGTCGTGATCCGAACCCTCGACGCCGGTGCGGACAAGCCCCTGCCCTTTTTGACGGACGCTTCAGAACCCAACCCTGCCCTGGGCGTGCGCGGGTTCCGTACCGACCGCACCGCACCCGGTGTCCTGGCGCGGCAGCTGGAGGCTATCGCCGTCGCATCCGGCGCACATGAAGCCGATGTCTGGGTGATGGCCCCCATGGTGTCCACGGCGGAGGAGGCTGCTGATTTCGCGGTGCTGTGCACGGCCGCTGGTCTCGGTATGCCCGGGGTCATGATCGAAGTCCCTGCCGCCGCGATTATGTCCGAGGCGGTGCTGTCCCGGGTGCGCTTCGCGTCCCTGGGCACCAATGACCTGACCCAGTACACCATGGCCGCGGACCGCCAGCTGGGGTCCCTGGCGTCCCTGAATGATCCGTGGCAGCCGGCGGTCCTGCAGCTGATCTCCGCCACCGTGGCCGGCGCGGCACGGGCAACGGCGGCACTCCCGGCGGAGTCAGGATCCGCCACGGCCGCTGCCCAGGCCAAAACCGTGGGGGTGTGCGGTGAGGCGGCCGCTGACCCGGCCCTCGCCGTCGTCCTCACCGGAATCGGGGTAAACACCCTCTCGATGACACCTCGTGCGCTCTCCAGCGTGGGGGCGGTCCTGGGCTCGGTGACCCTGGAGCAGGCGCAGGAGCTGGCGGCACGGGCCCTTGCGGCCCACACGGCAGCCGAGGCACGCACCATAGTGCGCAGCCGGCTGCCGATCCTTGAGCAGCTTGGCCTGTAAGGGCCCGGGTTCGGAAGCAACCACGGAAGGAACAACATAATGGCAGAACGCAAAGCCACGGTGGCCAGCAGAGTGGGGCTCCATGCCCGGCCTGCTTCGATTTTCGCTGAAGCCGCAGCGGCCCAACCCGTGGAGGTAACCATCGCGATGGAGGGGGCGCCGGCGGAGGAAGCGATGGATGCTTCCAGCATGCTCTCGCTGATGAGCCTGGGCGCCTCGCACGGGGACGTGGTGGTGCTCCGCTCTGATGATGCCGGCGCCGATGAGGCCCTGGACGCACTGGTAAAGATTCTTGAAACCGATCTGGATGCACAATAGTCGCGCAGATTCATGCGTCTGCATGAATGCGGGATCTGCCGGCAATCGGTACCCGGATTAAAAATAACGAAGCCAGCGGCAATGCCGCTGGCTTCGTTGCAACCTCACGCTGACCCCCCACAGGCAGCGGATGTTACATATTCATTATTCTGGCACATGCGCATGAAAATGTGAACAAGGTTACCTAATTGTCACCTGACATAAGTCTGCGTCAGGCGGGTTTGCTTTTCCTCCCGATTCAAGGCCACCCGCCTGCCGCCCAGCAGGGCCAATCCCAAGGTGCAGGAAATCAGTGCGGAATAGGGCACCAGGTGGTCCCACGGGCTGACATCCCAGGGCGTGTAGTCCTGGACGGCATAGAGCACCGCGCCGCTCAAGCCGGCAGCGATCAATGCCGACGCCGTGCGGATGAGCGGCTGACGGCGTGGATGCGCCGCCGTTGCCAGCGCCGGACCTATCAGGCACGCCGACACATAGGCGGGATAAAGGCGGCCCAGGGACGTGTACAGGATGATCGGCAGCTGCTGCCCGTAGTCGCGCAGTCCCGGAGAGGAGAACGGCATGTCGGCGAGCGCGAAAAGAACAACCATCAGCACGGCAAACACGCCCAGCACGGCAAGGCCTATCGACCCGCCAATACACTTTCCGGCCAGGGGGGAACGAAAGGCCACGGCGGCTTTAAGGCCGAAAATCAGGACAAACCCATACATGGCGAACCGGATGATGAGGTTGGCAATGTTCATCCCGCCGAGCACATTGTCCACGGCCAGATAGATGGACGAATTAGCCAGGGCAATGGCCACCGTCAACATAAGCAGTGCCCAGAAAAGCAGCGGATTGCGGCCCTTTACCGCCAGCGGAAGGCGGAGCAGGGTAAATAGGCCCGAAACAACGAGAGCCGAGAGATGGACAGTGGTGGCGAGACTCATCCCAATTGCTCCAGAAGCGTTAGTTCGTTTTCATCGTCGTGTTCGAGTTTTCTGATCGCTTTTCCCAACGCGTCCAGGCGGTCCCGGGCAAGTAGAACGAGCTCGGAGTCGCTGAGCGAGGCAAGGGCACTTTCCTGACCGCCCTCGGGCCATCCGGCTTCCCCCGGAGTGACCAGGCCGATGGCCACCAGTCCGCCCGGAAGGGAGGCACCGGACAGCCGTGCAGCCTCGACCGCGAGTTCCGGAGCCAGCCGCCCGGCCGACAGCTGGGCAGAGATGTTTTGGGGGGCTACCCCCGTCTTGGTGCTGAGCTGTTGGCGCAGGTCCCCCGGATCCACCGCTTCAAACCAGGAACGGATGGCATTGCGGTGGCCGAACTCAGCGATTTCCTCACCGGAGGCGCTTTCCATGCCGCCCTGGGTGGCACGGGCAAGGATCATCTTCAGGATGCAGACATAGGACACCTGGCTGACCAGCTCGGCGGTTGTCGGCCGCCACGGGCCGCTCAAAAGGTCCGAGTACTCCTCGAAATCCGAGAGTGCTTCAACGGGGTTTCGTCCGTAGGCCCTGGCGACGCGGACCACCGTGATCTCTGCGACCTTTCCGCGGACAATCTGCTGGGCCAGAGTGGACCTTTTGATTCCCGTCCTGCGGCAGAGGTCGGCGTTGGATTCACCCGGTGCGACCGCCGCCCGCCAACTCTGGAAAGACTTGGCAGGCACAGCCATTTTTCGCCCCCTCGATTGGATTTCCCCCGACAGATCGAATTATACTGTTCGAACTGGCTTCCCCTTCTGCGTTCCCCCCATATGCAGAGCGGGAAGCCAGCTCCATTTAAGAGCGGATGACCGGGGACGGGCCGGGGAACCCGCGCCGCCGCGGGTCTGCAGTCAGTCCTGCGGCCACGATACGTGATGGCTGTACTCCGGATGCTTGCCAAGGTAGGCGGACATATAGGAGCAGTAGGGCTTCACGCGCTTTCCGCTGCTGACAATGTCCTCCACCGCATATCTAGCCAGCTTCGAGGAGTACCCCTGGTGCCGGAACTCCGGCTCCATTTCCGTATGGGTCAGGGCGACGGCGTCGGCTTCCCTTTGATAGTCGGCAACACCCACGAGCTCACCGTCCAGCCGCAGCTCGTACCGGTCCAGCCCGTCATTGCGCGAGACACTGATGTCTTTGGTGGTTGTCATAGCCCGAGACTGCCATGCAAACCAGCCGCGGTCCACCCTTTTGCAGGGCACTGCTTTCAGCGCGGTGCCGGGATCATGACTGGTCCGCTGCAGTGCATTCCCAGGGGCCTGTCCCTCAGGCGGCCCGTCCGTCCCGGGCGGCCTGTTCTGCCCGCCTAAGGGATTCCCCCAGACGGTCCACCGCTTCGGCGTAGGCGGCATCCTGCTCATTCTCGCCGCCTGCGGGATCCTGCGGACGCAGGCGTTCCGCTTCCCTCAGCGCCCGGATGAAGTCCCGGGTTTCCGGCGAGCGTACATCCTGCAGCTGCGGATGCTCAGCTGCCAGCCAGGGATCAAGTTCGTAGGCGCTCCAGCGGGTCAGGATTTCACGGTGCCGGCCGGAGATCGCGGCGAGCTCGGCCTGCCGCTGCTGCTTCTTCCGGCGGCGGTCACGCGCACGGTGCCGGCCGGCCAGCCACGCGGCGGCCGCAGTGCTGCCGGCCACCAACAGTATGCCGACGGCAGCCGTGCCGGCCGGACCGGTGCTGATGACACCCCAGGCGGCAGTCAGGAGAACCCCCAGGAACGCAGTGAATCCGGTCCAAAACAGGCTTTCGCCGTCCCGTTTGCGCAGCGCCCGGTCCAATCCGGCGGTCCCGGCCACCAGCACCCCGGCGAGCACCAGCAGGGGCAGGATCAGTGACAGGCCCGCGTCCGGCATGTCGGCTCCTCTCCGTGCTTTTCCTGCCTCCATTGCACCTAACCCGGCGGCAAAGGTCAATGGCGGCCAAGTCCGGCCCGAACCGCCGGGACCGAGATGCCAAGTATGCTGACATCTGGATTCTTTTCCATGTCCCAGGATCATCACCCGTGCCAAAAGTGCCGGAGACGTAAGGAAAGCAATGAAGATTCCCGCCCCCCGAGGGCGCGTCAGCGCCACTCTGCTCGATCTGCTCAGTGCAGGCCGGACCGACGGCTACCCGTCACTGGTTGCCGCCGTGGAGGAGTCGCTGGCCGCCACCACGGACCTCCTGCGGGATGAGGACCTGCAGCTGAGCCTGTTCTGCCTGTACGAGCTGCACTACAGCGGACTGGACGGAGTGGAGGACGCAGCCGAGTGGGACCCGCAGCTGATCGCGATCCGGTCCCGGCTGGAAGCCGCGTTCGAAGCAGAGCTCCGGCGCATCGTGCCGGTTCCCGAGCTGCCGGCACCCCGGAGCGAGGACGTGGCGGCCACCCTCTTCAGCCTTGCCGCGGAGGACAACGGCCCCGACGTGTCCCGCTACGTTGCAGGCAAGGCAACCGTGGAACAGCTGCGGGAGTTCCTGATCCTGCGCTCCATTTACCAGCTCAAGGAAGCGGACCCGCACAGCTGGGTCATCCCCCGCCTGCCGGCCGGCCGGGCAAAGGCCGCCCTGATTGAAATCCAGGCGGACGAGTACGGCGGCGGCCGTCCCGAACGGATGCACTCGAAGCTTTTCGCCACCACCATGGAGGGCCTGGGGCTCGACGCCGGGTACGGCTACTACATCGACGAGGTGCCGGCGCTGACGCTGGCTTCCTCCAACGCCATGTCCCTCTTTGGCCTGAACCGGCGGCTGCGCGGCGCCATTGCCGGGCACCTGGCGGCGTTCGAAATGACCTCGTCGATTCCCAACTCGTTTTATGCCCGCGGTTTCCGCCGCCACGGCTTCGATGACAATGTCACCTACTACTTTGACGAGCATGTGGAGGCCGACGCCGTCCACGAGCAGATAGCGGCCCGGGACCTGGCAGGCGGACTTGCCGAAGCGGAACCGGAACTGCTGGGCGACATCATCTTCGGCGCCGCCTCCGTCCTGGCCATCGACGCCCTGCTCGGCGAGGAACAGCTCAACGCCTGGAAGGCCGGGGAATCGGCTCTGCTCAGGCCCCTGCAGGCCGGGCAGGACGGGGTTCCGGAGACCGCCGCCTCTGCTGCCCTGGCCGCTGCCGCCATGGCCGGGGGTGTGACCCCGTGACCGGTGCTCAGCCCAGGGACCCGGGCAGCGGGGAGCCGGACCGCGAGGAGCGGGATAGCCCGGCGCCAGCGGGCGGGCCTTCCGCCCCGGCGTCCATCGTTGCCTACCCGAACGGGCCGCTGCTGGTCCGCGGCGACTTTGAGATTGTCACACCCGACGGCGTTCCGCTCCCGCGGGACCGCGAAACCGTGGCGCTGTGCCGCTGCGGCGGGTCGGCGATCAAACCGTACTGCGACGGCACGCACAAACTGATGAAGTTCGACACCACCCGCCGCCGGCCGGTGCCGAAACCGGCCAGGAAGTCACCTGAAGGCGGCACCGGGCCGGCCCGGGAATCCGCGCCCGCGGAGGACTGAGGCCGAGGTGGAGCAGGATTCCCGCCTCCACGCCAGGGGCATAAAAACACGAGCATAAAAAAGAGAACGGCCCGTTTTCACGGGCCGTTCTCTTTGTCTATCGGGAGTGCGCCCAGCAGGGCTCGAACCTGCGACCCACGACTTAAAAGGACGTTGCTCTACCAACTGAGCTATAGGCGCTCCCACCGGCCTGGAGGCGAATGCCCCGCGGACCGACTGTCCCACTTTATCGCACGCGGCACAGATCGGGGAAAACCCGGCACGGGATGGCTTCCCGCTGCCGGACAGAGGCCTCACCGATGGCGGAAACAGGACTGCCGGGCAGGCTGGAAGGCGCCTCGATTCTGCACATTCACGGGAGTATTCTCAGATTATGAGTGAGTCCAATTCAATGCCGCGCCATCACAAGCCAAAGCCTCTTGCACCCGTGGACTTCGCCAACTTCCCCGGTGGAGCCGACCCGGCCCGTGTCTCCGAGGCCGCCCATCTGGCCGCCCAGGCACTGGTCCACCACGGCCGTGAGAGCTCCGATCCGGAAGTCACCCGCCGATTGGTTGAGCTGACGGACCAGCAGGGCATCGAAGCCGTCGCCGAGATGTGGGCGGAGAGTCCGGCCCGCTCGCTGCCCGGTGCGCTCTGGCGGCTCTACGCACTCCGGGCCGCCATCCAGCAGGATCCCGAACGGGTGGCTGCGTTCTACTCCGCCGGCAAAGACGTTGCCCAGGTGTCCAAGGTGGTTGCCGGCGTCGCCGAACCCCTCGGCGCAGACGAGGTGCGCACCATGGCCGACACCATCCTCTCCGGCGCCTTCGAAGGCGATTTCGACGTCGCCCTGGAGCGGTTCGCCGCCTTCTGCCGGGTGGTTGCCCTGGGTCAGACCAACCACGCAGATTCCTCCGAAGCCTCCAACGGCAACCGTGCCACGATGCTCACCCGCAATGCGCGGCAGCTGGTGCGCACCGCCGAGGACCTGGAGCACTCCGCCGCTGCCTGGCGGCGGGGCGAGCTGGACTGAGCCGGGCGCCCGTGCAGTGCCCGCAATGGCGCTTGTCACACCTCCGCGGCTGCACCGGAGTCCGTGTTGACATCGCCGGGCAGGCGTAGAAAACTGAAATTGGTGTCGGACCGCGGAACCCCCGGGCTTCAACTCTGAGCCGCTTCGAGCGGCCTTCCGCCGAGAGGCGCTCCCGGTCCGGCACCGCTACATTTCCCCTTCGGGTACCAGCGCGCGTCCGCCGCACCTTCCCCCGCATTCACGGCTTCCCATCGGATATTCTGGGGCAGTGAGAACCTTCGTGCAGGATCCTCCTTCAGCGGCCGAATTGCGTCCGGCGTGAAACTACGACTTTTCCCGCAGGAAAACGCGGGCCTGGAGCTGCTCTCCCGGATGGCCTCGCAACTGCTGCGCGGCACGGGCGTCATGGCGGAGATCCTGGGTGCGGACCCGGAAGACTTCGAACGCCTCACCGAGCAGCTGCACCAGATTGATGCCGAGACCACAGATCTGCACTTCGCCCTGCTGACCCAGATGCGGACCAGCTTCATCAATCCCCTCCCCCGGGAAGACCTCTACGAGCTTTCGTTGATTCTGATGTCGGCAATGGAATGCCTGGACGCATCAGCCGAGACGGTGTCCCTCTACAAACTCACCGGCGTTTCCCGCCGTGCTTCCGAACAGTTGGAAGTCATTGGGCGGCAGGCCGAGCTGACGGCGTCCGCCATGCGCCGGCTTGCCTCGCTTGAGGATCTGGAGGAGTACTGGATCGAGATGCTCCGGCTGGCCCGCAGGGCCGAACGCACCCGCCGGATCTGGGTGGCGGAACTGATGCGTGAGCACAAACCCATGCCCTATGCCCGGCACCGGGACCTTGCCGACCGTCTCTCCGGCACCACAGCGCAGCTTCGCCGTGCCGCCACGTTCGTGGGCGGCGTCCTCGTGCGGGAATCCTAGGGTGGCGCTCTTTCTTCTGTGCGTCGTCGTCCTGCTGGCCGGCGTCTACGCCTTCCTCAACGGCTTTCATGATGCGTCCAATTCGGTGGCGACGTCGGTTCGCACGCGCGCCCTGACCCCCACCGTGGCGATCACGCTGGCGTCCGCCTTCAACTTCCTGGGGGCACTGGTCAGCACCGCCCTGGCCGTGGCCCTGACCGTCCGTTTTGTCGAACTGCCCCAGGGGCCGCAGGGGCTGGGCATCCTGCTGGCCGGGCTCACAGCCGCCTGCGGCTGGGGGATATGGACGTGGTGGCGGCGGATGCCTTCCTCTTCCACCCATGCGCTCCTGGGCGGGGTGGTGGGCTCAGGTGCGGCCGCCACCCTGGTGGGCGGGCAGAACATTGCCGGGTCCTACCGCGTGATCTGGGAACAGCTGGCGCTGCCGCTGCTGTTGTCCCCGGTCATCGCCTTCGCGCTGGCCTTTTTGCTGGTTTTCCCCGCGACGTGGCTGATGCGGTACAGCTCGCCCCGACGCGGCAACGCCGGGAACCGGATTGCGCAGTCCGTCTTCACCTCCGCCTTCTCGCTGGGTCACGGGATCCAGGACGGACAGCGGACCATGGCCGTGGTGGTGCTGGCCCTGCTGGCCGCAGGAGTGACAACGGATGCCGGCATACCGACGTGGGTGCAGATTTCGGCCGCCCTGGCCTTGGCCGCCGGCACGCTTTTCGGCGGCTGGCGGATTACCCACACCCTGGGCCACCGGCTGGTGCGCATGGATCCGCTGCGCGGCATGAGCGCCCAGGCAGTGAGTTCCTCCATGCTGTTCCTGGGCGCCTTCTGGCTGCACATCCCGCTTTCCAGCACCCAGACCATGACCTCGGCCATTGTGGGCGCAGGAGCCAACCAGCGGTTCGCCACCGTGCGGTTCATTCCGCTGCGGGAAATCCTGGTTACCTGGCTGACCACTGCACCGGTAACCGCGGTGCTCGGCGGCATCCTGTTCCTGGCGCTGAGCCCCCTGCTGTAGCGGGATTTATCCGAAGCGGCCGGAGACGTAGTCCTCGGTGGCCTTCTCCGCAGGGTTGCTGAAGATGACGGGGGTGTCCGCGTACTCAATCAGCCGGCCGGGCTGGCCGGTACCCCCAATGTTGAAGAAGGCCGTCTTGTCCGAAACCCGTGCCGCCTGCTGCATATTGTGCGTCACGATCACCACCGTGTAATCGCTCTTGAGCTCCTCGATGAGGTCCTCGATAGCCAGGGTGGAGATGGGGTCAAGTGCCGAGCAGGGTTCGTCCATCAGGATGACCTCCGGCGAGACGGCAATCGCGCGCGCAATGCACAGGCGCTGCTGCTGGCCGCCCGAAAGCCCCGATCCGGGCTTGTCCAGCCGGTCTCGGACCTCTTTCCACAGGTTGGCGCCGGTCAGGGAACGTTCCACCAGGTCATCGGCGTCCGCCTTGGAGATGCGCTTGTTGTTCAGCTTCACGCCGGCCAGCACGTTGTCCCGGATGGACATGGTGGGGAACGGGTTGGGCCGCTGGAAAACCATTCCGACGTGGCTGCGCACGGTCACGGGGTCCACGCCCGGTCCGTACAGGTTTTCCCCGTCGAGCAGCACTTCGCCTTCAACCCGGGCGCCGGGCAGGACCTCGTGCATCCGGTTCAGGGTACGCAGGAAGGTTGACTTGCCGCAGCCGGACGGGCCGATGAACGCGGTGACGGAGCGGGGTTCAATGTTGATATTGACGTCCTGCACGGCAAGGAAGTTGCCGTAGTAGACATTCAGGTCTTTGACGTCGATGCGCTTGGACATGTGTTCCTTCGGGGGTAAGTCGCGGCAGGGCTTTAGCGGGAGGTCCGGGGGGCGAAGATCCGGGCGATCAGGCGGGCGGCCAGGTTCAGCAGCATCACCATCAGGATCAGGATCAGCGCCGCAGCCCATGCCCGCTGGGTGCTCGGGTCCGTGTTCGTGGGCGAGGTGGGGCTCATCAGCTGCCGGTAGATGAACGTGGGCAGCGTGCTCATCCAGCCGGCAAAGGCATTGAAGTTGATCGTGTTCACAAAACCGGCCGTCACCAGCAGCGGGGCGGTTTCCCCGATGACGCGGGCAATCGCGAGGGTCACGCCGGAAGCAATGCCGGAAATGGCCGTTGGCACCACCACTTTCAGGATGGTCCGCCATTTCCGCACGCCCAAGGCGTAGGAGGCCTCGCGCAGCTCATTGGGGACAATCTTCAGCATTTCCTCCGTGGAGCGGACCACCACGGGAATCATGAGTACCGACAGGGCGACGGCGGCTACGAAGCCGGTGCGCGTGCCCGGGCCGAAGACGAGCCCGAAGAAGGCTGCGGCGAACAGGCCCGCCACGATCGAGGGGATGCCGGTCATCACGTCGACAAAGAAGGTGATGGCCCGCGAGAGGGCGCCGCCGCGGCTGTATTCCACCAGGTACACGGCCGCCAGCAGTCCCACCGGCACGGAAATCATGGTGGCCCAGAAAGTGATCAGCAGCGTGCCGACAATGCCGTGGTACACGCCGCCCAGGACGGGGGACCCGTCCTCTGCCGTGGCGTTATCCACTGCGCCGGTCATCCCGCCCATGGAGGTGAGGAGGAAGTCCGGACTGAGGCCGGGCAGGCCCCGGACCAGGACGGTGAAGATGACGGAGACCAGCGGCAGAAGTGCCAGCAGGAACGCTCCGTACACCAGGTTCGTGGCGAGCCGGTCCACGGCGTGCCGGCGCCCCTCCACCATCCAGGTCACGGCGGTGCCGCCGATAACGAAGATGAGCGCCGCAAAGATGGTGAAGGCAGCCACGGAAAAACCGATGAGGGCCGAGATTGCCGCACCCAGGACAACCGCGACGGCCAGGACAACCCATGGCATGTAGCGCGGCAGCCGGTTCTTGGTCAGCATTGCTCCGGGCCGGTTCAGTACGGACGGTGATTCGAGCATCAGTTGGCTCCCGAGAATTCTTTGTGGCGGCTGATGATCCAGCGGGCAATGACGTTCACTGCGAGGGTGATCAGGAACAGCACGAGTCCGGCGGCAATCAGTTCGGAGAGACGCAGCCCGAACGCCTCAGGGAAGTTCAGGGCAATCTCCGCGGCGATGGTCTGGTTACCGGGACGGATCAGGCTGGCAATCAGGCCGCCGGAGGAAAGCACCAGCGCCACTGCCATGGTCTCGCCGAGGGCACGGCCCAGGCCCAGCATGACTGCGCTGATGACGCCGGGACGGGCGAAGGGGAAGACGGCCATCCGGATCATCTCCCAGCGGGTGGCACCCATGGCCAGGGCAGCCTCCTCATGCAGTTTGGGCGTCTGCAGGAAGATTTCGCGGGTCAGGGACGTAATGATGGGCAGCACCATCACAGAGAGCACAATGCCTGCCGTCAGCATTGTCTTGCCGGTCTGGCTGGCGGGGCCGGCAAACAGCGGAATCCAGCCCGCATTCTCGGCCAGCCAGTTGTACGGCCCCACCAGGGCGGGGGCCAGCACTGTCATGCCCCATGCACCGTAGACCACGGAGGGGATGGCCGCGAGCAGGTCCACCAGGTAGCCCAGTCCCTGCGCCAGGCGCCGGGGCGCATAATGCGAGATGAACAGGGCGACGCCGATCCCCACCGGGGTGGCGATCAGCAGGGCTATCGCCGCGGCAATAACAGTGCCGATGACCAGGGGCAGGATGTACTTGCCGAAACCGCCGCCTCCGGAAATGTCGGAGGGGTCGGCCAGGAAGGTCGGCAGCGCCTGCCACATCAGGAACACGGCCACGCAGAAGAGCACAAAGAGGATCAGGCATCCGGCTGCCACCGTGATGCCGGAGAAGATCTTGTCTCCCGCACGGCCGGCGCCGCCCTCACCAGTTATTGACTTGCTCGACAATGCTCAGACCCTTCGACGGTGTTGCGGGCTTTTCTAACAGTTTAGGTAATCCGCCTCCTCCGGCGGACCGGCTCCCCCACCCGCGAACGGGGGAGCCGGAAATAAACACGGCGTCAGGGCCGGATACTGATGGTCTCCAGCGCCTCTGCGGCCCGTTCGCGCAGGGCCGCCGAGAGCGGCGCGCTGCCGGTTGCCTCCGCGGCCGCCGCCTGGCCTTCCTCACTGACAACGTAGTTCCCGAAAGCGCGGACCAGGTCCACCGTCTCCTGATCCTCGTAGCCGGTGCAGAATATGTGATAACTCACGAGCACCACCGGGTATGCCCCGGACTCGGCAGTATCCCGGTCCAGCTGCATGGCCATGTCCGCGGCCGGCCGGTTCGCGCCGGTGACCGGTGTGGAGGATTCCACGGCGAGTGCCGCCGCGTCGGCACTCACGGGCACGTAGTCTCCGCCGACCTGCACCCGGACGGTCCCCAGATTCCCGACGGCGGAGGCATCCGCGTAGGTAATGCCGCCTTCCGTTGCGGTCACGGTGGAAATAACGCCGCCCGTTCCGGACGCGTTTTCGCCGTTTGGCAGGCCCGAGGGCCATTCGCCGGAGGGTTTTTCCGTCCAGATCTGCGGAGCGGCTGCGGCAAGGTATTCGGTGAAGTTCTTTGTGGTGCCGGATTCGTCGCCGCGGTGCACGGCCGTGATGGCAGTGTCCGGCAGGCCGACGCCCTCGTTCTGTGCGGTGATGGCCGGATCATTCCAGGCCGTGATATCGCCGCGGAAGATGGCCGCCAGGGTCTCGGCGTCGAGGTTCAGTGCGCTGATGCCCTCCAGTTGGAAGGCCACTGCTATCGGGGAGATGTAGACGGGGATATGCAGGGCACCGTCCGGTCCGCAGACTTCTTCGGCGGCCGCAGCCTCTTCCTCATCGAAGTAGGCGTCGGAACCGGCGAATTGAACCCCGCCTGCCAGCAGGGCCTCGCGCCCGGCGCCGGATCCGTCCGGGGAGTACTGGACGGCTGCCTGCGGATTGGCTTCGCCGAAGCCGGCGATCCAGGCCTGCATGGCCGAGTCCTGGGAACTGGCGCCGGCGCCCGAGAGGGTGCCGGCGAGCGTGCTTTCCGAAGCCGCCGCGGCAGTGGAGGCGGGCGCTGCGCTGTCCGTGCCGCAGGCCGCCAGGGCCAGTACCGCAACCGCGGAAACTGAGAGCAAAGAGGTATTACGGCCGAGATTCTTAACCAACACGCTTTTCCCTTTCGAGGGTGGTGGGGCGCGGAAGCGCCGGGAGGCTGGCCGTGCGGCCGCCTCCGCTGTTGCGACGGCGCTGCACGTTCCTTCCCAAGCGTGACTAAGCAAGGTGAACGGAAAGTTAACGGGGGCAGGGGAACCGTGGAACATCAGGGAACCCCGTCACCGTGGTGACGGCCGAACGTAACGCCCGGGAGTAACGGCGACCACAGGTGCCACACCTCGCCCTAGACTGGGTCCATGCCCCAACGCAGCTCCTTCGCCAAAAGCCGGGGTTTCCTGCGGAACCGTATCCGGGTAGGCCTGCAGCGAAGCCGGCATTCGATCATTCCTGCCCTGCAGATGACCATCTGCGCCGTCGGCGCCTACGCCTTTGCCGAGTATGTCCTTGGCCATGAAGGACCGCTGTTCGCGGCCACCGCGGCCCTGATCTCACTCGGTTTCTCACGTGAGCCGCGCACCCGCCGGGTGCTGGAAGTGGGAATCGGCTGCACCCTGGGCATCACCGTCGGCGAGATCCTGCTGACCCTGCTCGGCGTCGGGCTGATCCAGGCGGCCGTGGTGCTGTTTATCTCGGTGATGCTGGCACGCTTCCTGGACCGGGGCGTCATTTTCACCACGCAGCTGGCTCTGCAGTCGCTGCTGGTGGTGTTGCTGCCGGCCCCCGACGGCGGCGTTTTCACGCGCAGCGTGGATGCCATTGTGGGCGGTGTCTTCGCCCTGGTGGTCACCATGCTTGCTCCGCGGGATCCGCGGCGTGAACCGAAGTCCAACATCCGTGAACTCCTGCACGAGCTCTCGGCGGTTTTGCGCCAATGTTCCGAAGCCATCGCCAAGAGCGATTCCACCGTCGCCTGGCATGCCCTGGTCCGGGCCCGCAACACCCAGCCACAGCTGGACACGCTGGCCCGCAGCGTCCGGGATGCCCGGGAGGTTGCCCGTATCTCCCCCGCCTACCGGCGCTATCTGGCGGAGCTCGGTGATCTTCGCGGTTCCATCGGGTTCCTGGACCTGGCGGTGCGCAACAGCCGGGTCTTCGCGCGCCGTACGACGTCGGTCATCAACCATGCCTCGCTCAACGACGAGGCCATCGAAAACGTCGCCGAGGTCCTCAACGACACAGCCGACGCCGTCGATATCCTGGCGAGGGCGCTCGGCGGCGGAGAAGGCAATGACGCCAGGCTGCGGCATCTTCGCCAGGCACGCAACGAACTGGCGGCCGTTGGGACCCGGCTGCACCCCAAGGCGCTGGGCATCACGGACCTGCAGGGAGACGCGCTGATCATGCTGTTCCGCCCCCTGGTGGTGGATTTGCTCGAGTCCACCGGCCTCACCCATGAAGAAGCGGTCACGTATCTTTCGGAGATCTAAGCGGAGGCCGGGCCGGGTCACGGCCCCCTGCACCCCGCTTCGTGCGCCGCAGAAGTGTCGGCGCCCCGGGATAGCCTGAGGATATGGCAACAAAGACTGCACGGCCGAAGGCCGCCAATTACCGCTGCTCGGAATGCGGCTGGACCACGGCTAAATGGGTAGGCCGCTGCGGCGAGTGCCAGGCCTGGGGAACCGTGGAGGAAGCCGGGGAGGTCCTGGCCCGCACCACGGCTGCCACGGTGGTTGCCCGGCCTGCCCTCCGCATCGGTGAAGTGGATGCCACCACGGCCGCCTACCAGGCCACCGGCGTCGGCGAGTTGGACCGGGTCCTCGGCGGCGGACTGGTCCCCGGGGCCGTGATCCTGCTGGCCGGCGAGCCGGGCGTGGGCAAGTCCACCCTTCTCCTCGATGTTGCCGCACGCGTGGCAGGTGCCGGCCGCGATGTCCTCTACGTGACCGGCGAGGAGTCCACGGCACAGGTGAAGCTGCGGGCCGAACGCATCGGCGCCGTGTCCGATCACCTGTACCTGAGCGCCGAAACAGACCTGAGCCAGGCCCTGGGCCAGGTGGAACAGGTTTCTCCGGGGCTGCTGATTGTCGACTCGGTCCAGACCCTGAGCAGTACCGCGGTGGACGGCAGCGCCGGCGGCGTGAGCCAGGTGCGGGAGGTGGCTGCATCCCTGATCAATGCCGCCAAGACCCGGAACATGACCACCCTGCTGGTAGGGCATGTCACCAAGGACGGCTCCATTGCGGGCCCCCGGCTGCTGGAGCACCTGGTGGATGTGGTCTGCCAGTTCGACGGCGACAGGCATTCCCGGCTCCGCCTGCTGCGGGCGGTCAAAAACCGTTACGGACCCACGGATGAGGTTGGCTGTTTCGACCTGACCGAAGACGGCATTGAAGGACTCGCGGACCCGAGCGGGCTGTTCGTTTCCCGGACCAAGGATCCGGTGTCCGGCACCTGCATCACGGTCACCCTCGAGGGCAAGCGTCCGCTGGTTGCCGAGGTGCAGTCACTGGTCGCCGAGACCGGCAACGCCCAGGCCAGGCGTGCCACCAGCGGTGTGGACTCGTCCCGGGTCGCCATGCTGCTGGCCGTCCTGCAGCAGCGCGCGTCAATGAGTCTGGCCAAGGATGACAGCTACGTCTCTACGGTGGGCGGCGTGAAACTCGGCGAGCCGGCTACGGACCTGGCGGTGGCGCTGGCCGTGGCCTCGGCAAAAATGAACAAGCCGCTCCCTGCGCAGCTGATTGCCTTCGGTGAAGTGGGCCTGGCCGGCGAGGTTCGCCCCGTCCCCGGAATCGGGCGGCGCATCAACGAGGCCGAACGCCTCGGGTTTACTCACGCCGTGGTGCCGGCCTCCCCCAGCGGTCCCGGAAACATTCCGTCAGGTTTCAAGGTCCGTGAGGTTTCCACGCTGGCCGAGGCGCTCGAGCTGCTTTTCTAAGCGTCCGACTCTCAGCTTTCAGCCTTCAGCCACGCCGCGGCGCCTCCCTGTGACGCACCGCCGCGTCCGCCGTGTCAAAGGACGTGCCGGTGCGGCCGATGAAGGGGCAGTGTACGGGAATCGCACACTAGTATAGGGACGGGCAAGTCTTGCCCGGTATGTCCAGGGCCCACGGGCCGGAAGGAAGTGACCATGGCCCGCAGCCCGGAAGACGCATTGAAGGCCACCCTGGCCCGGGTTGCTCCCGGAACCGAACTCCGCGACGGTCTCGAACGAATCCTCCGCGGCCGCACCGGTGCCCTGATTGTGCTTGGTTTCGACCGGACCGTGGATTCCATTTGTTCCGGCGGGTTTGATATCGGCATTGAGTTCTCCCCGACCAGGCTGCGTGAGCTGGCGAAGATGGACGGCGCCATTGTCTGCGACCGGGATGCCAGGAACATTCTCCGCGCCGCCGTGCAGCTGGTGCCGGACCACACGATCGAAACGCACGAGTCGGGTACCCGTCACCGCACGGCCGAACGCGTGGCCATCCAGACCGGTTTCCCGGTGATTTCCGTCAGCCAGTCGATGCAGATCATTCAGCTGTACATTGGCGGACTGCGCCACGTCCTGGAAGGTTCCGAGCCCGTACTGGCCCGCGCCAACCAGGCCCTCGCTACCCTTGAGCGTTACCGTGCCCGCCTGGACCAGGTCACCAACTCCCTCTCCGCCCTGGAAATCGAAGCGATGGTGACAGTGCGCGATGTCGCCGTCACCCTGCAGCGCCAGGAAATGGTCCGCCGCATCTCCGAGGAAATCTCGCAGTACGTCCTTGAACTCGGCCTCGACGGCCGGCTGCTTTCCCTGCAGCTCGAGGAACTGACCGCCGGCCTCGGTCCCGGCAGCGAAATGATCCTGCGGGACTATGCGGACCTGAACGACGGGCAGCGGAACCTCGAGGAACAAATCGCCACCCTGCAGAACATGAGCTCCTCCGAGATGGTGGACCTGGGCAAGATCGCGTCCGTGGTGGGCTTCCAGCCCGGCCAGGACTCCCTCGAAGCCGTGGTGCAGCCGCGCGGCTACCGGCTGCTCAGCAACATCAAATCCGTACCGCCGGCAGTATCCAACCGGCTGGTGGACCACTTTGGCGGCCTGCAGAACCTGATGGCTGCGAACATTGATGATCTGATGACCGTTGACGGTATCGGTGAACAGCGTGCCCGGACCGTGCGTGAGGGCCTTTCCCGGATCGCCGAAACCAGCCTGCTCGACCGCTTTATGTAACCGCCTACTCGAGCTGGAAAACAGCCTTTTCGCTGCTGCTCTCCCCCAGCCGGGCGGTAAAGATGTAGTAGCCCGGGTTGGGGTTGGATGCCACCGCGGCGCATCCCGGCGCGGACCGGTTTCGGTTCCACGGGAAGTTTGCCGTTTCGGAGGCACCGGCCTTCACCTTTTTCACGAGGTCCTGCGCACCGTCCTGGCAGTCCACCGAGGAGAAGATGCGGTCCGATCCGCTGGTGACCAGGAACTCCATCTGCGAGGTGCCGACGTTGATCTCGCAGTCGGACTCGCCCGTATTGGTGACGGTCAGGGTCAGGACGGGAGTGGCTCCGGCGGGATAAACCTCCGCGTCCGTGGAAGCAAGAACCTTGACGCTTCCAGCCGGGCACAGGGTTGTTGCTGCCGGTTTCTCCGTAGGTGCGCCGGCGTCCTTCCCCTCCGCCGGAGCGGAAGCGGCCGGCCCTGCCGCCGGCGTGGTGAGCATGGGTACCGGGACAGTCGATTCGGCCGAGGCCGTCTCCTTCCCTCCGGACAAGGCACGGACGCCGGCGGCCACGGCGAATCCCAGTCCCACCAGGACCGCGAGCACCAGGATGCCCGCAACGAGGCGTCGGCGCCGGTAGACAGCAGGACTGGGCCTGCGGGGAACACCACCGGGACGCGATCCTGCCGGCTGCTGTTTTCCCTTGCCATCCATGATTCAAGGCTAGGTATTCACGGCACGATTACTGGGCGCACCACGCCGGTCAGTAGAGTATTGCTGGTCATAAGCGAGGAGTGCCCATGAATCACCAGGTGCGGGAACTGCATACCAGTATCACCGGCTGGTTCGCCGTGCACGCACGCAAGCTGCCCTGGCGGGAGCGCGACTGTACGGCCTGGGGCGTGCTGGTCAGCGAAATCATGCTCCAACAGACTCCCGTTGTCCGTGTCCTGCCAGTCTGGCAGGAATGGATGCAGCGCTGGCCTACACCGGCCGCGCTGGCTGCCGAATCAAGCGGGGAGGCGGTCCGCGCCTGGGGGAGGCTGGGGTACCCCCGCCGGGCGCTGCGGCTGCACGCGGCAGCGGCAGCGATCACCGAGGAGTTCGGCGGGGAGGTTCCCTCCACCCATGCCGCCCTGCTCACCCTTCCCGGCGTCGGTGACTACACCGCCGCGGCAGTCGCAGCCTTTGCCTTCGGGGCGCGGGAGACGGTGGTGGACACGAATATCCGCAGGGTCCATGCCCGGGCCGTCACCGGCAATGCCCTGCCCGCTCCCGCCCTGACGGCCGCGGAGATGCGCCTGGCGCGCGAACTGATGCCGGACGGTGCGCCCGAGTCAGTGGCCTGGAATGCTGCGGTAATGGAACTGGGTGCCTTGATCTGCACTGCCCGGAATCCGAAGTGCAGTCAGTGCCCGGTGCTGGAGCAGTGCGCCTGGGTGTCCGCCGGAAAGCCGGAGCCGCACTACGTCCCCAAGGGGCAGGCGTGGGCCGGCACAGACCGGCAGGTCCGCGGGGCCATCATGGCCGTGCTTCGGAACGCGCAGGCTCCCGTACAGCGGGACCTGCTCCTGCATCCGCCAGTGGATCTGGTTGCCTCCCCTGCGTCAGGGGAGCTGGACCCCCTGGCCGCGCTGCACCGGCTGGCGGCTCCGCAGGAGCAGATGGAACGGGCACTGGCCGGCCTGATAGCGGACCGGCTGGCGGCCGAAGATGCCCGCGGGATCGCGCTTCCCTAGATCTCGCCGAAGCCGTTCCTCACCTCGGTCCCCAGCAGCTCGATGGCACGCGCAGCGTCCGGGCCGGAGGCTGTGGCGCTGAGCGTCTCGCCGGGCTTGAGCCCGAGGGTCATCAGCATCATGACCGACTTGCCGTCCACGCCGTTCACGGTGATTTCTGCGTCCAGGTCCGCGAGGAGCTGCGCCACGGCCGCTGCGGGGCGTGCATGCAGGCCCATGGGATTCACCAGCGTCCAGGCGCCCGAGACTTCATCAGTTCCAGCCGATGAGTCAGGTACAGTTCCCTCATCCGTAGCCGCCGGGGCAGCACTGCCGTCCTCCGCGGACGCGCCTGCGCCGGCATACGATGCGCCGGCGGATTCCGCGGCGGCCAGCACTTCCGCCAGGCTTTTGCCTGTCTGGGCCGAGACGGCCGCGGCCACTGCGCCCTCCACCAGCGGCGCATTGGCCATCCGTACCCGCTCCTGCTGCTCCGGGTCCAGGAATTCCAGGGCCATTTCCGCGGTCATCACCGCGGATCCGAGGTCAGTGAGGAGCACCGCACCGTCCCCCTGATCTGTTTCGGCTATCCCGGCCTGGATTTTCTCCAGACTGGTACCGATGCCGCCGTCATCGGTCCCTCCCGCCGCAGCCAGCCGGACGTCGGCAGCCATCTGCGCCGCCAGTTCACATACTCCCTCAGCGAGCTTCGCGCTGTGGGAGACAATGACGAGCCCCACGCTCATGCCGCTGCCTCCGCAGCCTGCGCTGCCGATTGCAGGATCAGTGCGGTGGAGGCAGCCCCCGGGTCCAGGTGACCGGCGCTGCGCTCCCCGAGATAGCTGGCCCTGCCCTTGCGGGCCACCAGTGGTTCCGTTCCGGCGAGACCCGCCTCGGCAGCGTTTGCTGCGGCAAGCAGGATGCCTGCAGGAGTGGAGTCGGCCGCCTGCGCGGTGGCAGCGGCGTCCACCGCCGGCGTCCACGCATCGATCATCGTCTTATCCCCCACTTCGGCCTTGCCGCGCGCCACAATACCGTCGCGGGCGGCAGTGAGCACTGCTACCAGCTCCTCCGGTCCCAAGGCCGCGGAATCCCCCGCCGCGGTCGCGGCACGCAGGAAGGCGGTCCCGTACAGGGGCCCCGCTGCTCCGCCCACCTTCGACATCAGGGTCATAGCCGCGGTTTTGAACACGGCGCCGGGAGTATCGGGCGTGCCGTCCGTGTCCAGTTTCTCCACAATCGCACTGAAGCCGCGTTCCATGTTCTCGCCGTGGTCGGCATCGCCGATTTCCCGGTCCAGCGTGGTTAGCCGCTGCCGGTTTTCAGAGATCACCCTGGCACTGTCGTGCATCCACCGGTCAGCCCAGGCTGCATCCAGTTCCATGCCTACTCCCCCCACCGAAGCGCCGGGGTCTTCACCGGCGAGTCCCACAGTTCCGTCAGTTCATCGTCCAGGCGCAGCACGGTCACTGACGCGCCTTCCATTTCCAGGGCAGTGATGTAGTTCCCCACCAGGGACCGTTCCACGCTAACCCCCCGCTCCGCCAGGATCTGCGCTGCACGGCGGTAGACAATGTACAGCTCGCTGAGCGGGGTCCCACCCATGCCGTTGACGAAAAGCAGCACCCGGTCCGAGGACGTGATCCCCAGATCGCTGAGCACCGGTTCCATCAGCTGGTCCGTAATCGAGTCCGCGTTGGTCATGGACACCCGGTGCCGCCCGGGCTCACCGTGGATGCCCACGCCCATTTCGATCTCGTCGTCGGCCAGGGTAAAGCTCGGCTCGCCGGCGTGCGGGACGGTGCAGGGGGCCAGTGCAACACCCATGGACCGCACATTCGCGTTCACCCTCTCGGCGACCTCGGAGACCTTGGCCAGGTCATCCCCGCGTTCCGCGGCGCCGCCGGCTATCTTCTCCACCAGCACAGTGCCCGCCACGCCGCGGCGCCCTGCGGTGTAGGTCGAATCTTCCACGGCGACGTCGTCGTTGACCACCACCGTGCGGATGTCGATGCCCTCGACCCCGGCCAGTTCGGCCGCCGTTTCGAAGTTGAGGATGTCGCCCGTGTAGTTCTTGACGATCAGCAGCACACCGGAGCCAGAGTCGCTTTCGACAATCGCCGGCAGGATCTGATCCGGCGTGGGCGAGGTGAAGACAGCCCCGGGAACCGCTGCGGTCAGCATTCCCGCGCCAACATACCCGCTGTGCAGGGGCTCGTGCCCGCTTCCGCCGCCGGACACAAGCGCCACCTTTCCCTGTACCGGGGCGTCCCGGCGGATGACGTAGTCCGGATCCAGGTGGACCTTCACCAGGTCCCGGTGGGCAATTTCAAATCCCTGCAGCGATTCCGCCACCACGGAACGGGGATTATTAATGAGTTTTTTCATGGCGCTGGAACTCCTTCGTTGCACAGAACGATCCCGTCTCCCCCGTCTCGACACTACCTGCGCGGTGCGCCGTGCAACAGGGTTGGCAGTCGAGGGGCGGACCGGTGTCCGGGCAACAAAAAAGCGGGAGGGTGTTCCCTCCCGCTTTCCGCCGCCGTTTCGGCGAAGTCGTACTGCTCCGGGCCTACTTGCCCTTGAAAGCGTCCTTGATGTTCTCGCCGGCATCCTTGATGCTGGACTTGGCCTGGTCACCGTGACCTTCGGCTTCCATCTGCTCGTTGCCGGTGGCCTTGCCGAGGCCTTCCTTCACCTTGCCGCCAAGGTTTTCGGCCTTGTTCTGCATCTTGTCATCTGCGCCCATTACTGAACCCGCTTTCTGATTGGCTCCCGGACCGTGCAACCGTCTGGGCTGCGTGCCGGGCATCCGCCCGGCCGGTCCGTCGGCATCGTTTGATGCTAAGTATCCTTAGCTTATCGATACTTGGCGGCGCCCGCCACCTGAGCCGGGGTTCCGGTCCGGCAGGCCGGACGGCATGTGCCTGCCGAAGGGGCCTAGAGCCAGCGGATCATCCGGGTATTGCCGAGCGTATTCGGTTTCACCCGGGCCAGATCCAGGAACTCCGCCACGCCTTCATCGTGGGAACGCAGCAGCTCGGAGTAGACCACGGGATCCACGGCGTTCTGGTTCTCCATGATCTTGAAACCGTGCCGTTCGAAAAAGTCCACTTCAAAGGTGAGGCAGAAGACCCGCCCCACGCCTATGTCCAGCGCGTCGCCCAAGAGGGTTTCCAGCAAGGCATGCCCGACGCCGCGGCCCCGCCAGGAGGGGTCGGTGGCCAGTGTCCGCACCTCCGCGAGGTCCTCCCACATAACATGCAGGGCCCCGCAGCCGATCACGGTGCCGTCGCCGTCTTCGGCAATCCGGAATTCCTGCAGCCCCTCATAGTAGGCCACTGCTTCCTTGGCAATCAGGACCCGCTCCCGTGCCAGCGGCGCCACGAGACGTCGAATGTCGTGGACATCGGCGGTTCGGGCGCGGCGGACGGTGATCTGTGAAGCGGACATCATCGAACCAGTCTAGGCCTTCCCTCCAGCCTGGCTCAGGGAGTCCGTAACACGGGAAAACGCCCGGACGGATGTCTCGGGTCCGCACCACCGGGCAGACACACAAAAGAAGCCCCGGATAATGTGAACTGCTCCCCGAAAGTTGGACTGAGAAATCAGTTCTAACTTACGGGGAGCAGTTCTATGCCTGCGCGCAGTTCATTGTCCGAGGACCAACGCCA